>CBDURK010000108.1:0-8745 GCA_965369645.1 uncultured bacterium
GTTTTTTGTGCGCTCGAACTGAAATATCCAATAAGCGTCGAAGCACATCCCGGCAAATTTAATATTGAAACTTATCCGCTGGCGACAGTCGTTAGATGGGAATTTCCTGAACGCGGCAATCTGCCGCCGGTAACTGTTACCTGGTATGACGGTGCTAACAGACCCTTCCTGCCGAAAGAGCTTGAGCCGGGGCGCAAGTTGCCCGGTCAGGGCGGATTGTATTACGGCGAAAAAGGCACCTTAATGGCCACGCACATGGGCGGTCCGAGGCTGATACCGGAATCGAAGATGAAAGGCTTTAAGGTAGAGCCGTTTTTGCCGAGGGGAGTTAATCACTACCAGGAATGGATCAGGGCGTGTAAAGGCGGCCCGAAACCTTCGGCCAATTTCGATTACTCAGGACCTTTGAGCGAAACTATACTGTTAGGTAATGTGGCGGCCCGTGCAAAGCAGAAATTGTTCTGGGATGGGCCGAACTTCAAAGTTACCAATGTTCCTGATGCCGAAAAATACCTGAAACGAGAATATCGTGAAGGTTGGAGTTTATAATTATACTATTTGTTGGGGAATAACGTCTTATTAACAGGAGAAATAGAAATGAACAAAGAGACAAAACTTATTGTTGGTGTACTGGCCATTGTTTTGTGTGTTAGCTGGGTACCCCAGGCAAACGCCGGTGATGTTAACGGCTGGAAGCTGGGTATGCAGGCGTACAGTTTCAATCGCTTTACGTTTTTCGAGGCGGTGGATAAGACCAAAGCACTTGAAATGCGCTATATCGAGGCCTATCCGGGTCAAACGCTCAGCAAAGAAAAGCCCGATGTCAAGACCGACCACAATATGTCTTCCGAAGACAAGAAGATAATGCTTGAAAAGCTCCGGGAATCGGGCGTACAACTTATGAACTACGGCGTAGTGTCGCTTCCGAACGATGAGGCGGAATGTCGGAAAGTCTTCGATTTTGCCCTGGATATGGGAATCGAGACGATTGTCTCGGAGCCGCCTGAGGACGCGTTTGACATTATAGAGAAATTATGCAACGAATATAAGATTAACGTTGCCATTCACAATCACCCCAAACCTTCACATTATTGGAATCCTGATACCGTGCTGAAAGTCTGCAAGGGACGCAGCGAGCGAATTGGGGCATGTGCCGATACAGGCCACTGGATGCGTTCGGGTATTAATCCGGTCGGAGCACTGAAAAAACTAAGAGGTAAAATTATCAGCCTGCACATCAAGGATTTGAACGAGTTCGGCAATCGTAGTGCACATGATGTTATATGGGGCACAGGGGCGGGCGATTTCAAGGCCATTTTGACCGAGCTTAACCGTCAGAAATTCAAGGGCGTTTTCTCGATTGAATATGAGCACAACTGGCTGAACTCGATGCCCGAAATTTCAGGCTGTGTTGCGTACTTCAGGAAGGCAGCAGCCGGATTGAGTAAGGTCGAGTACAAGGACGTCTTCAAGAAGGACCTCTCGAACACTATAATGGAAGCCGGTTCCTGGGCTTTTGACGGCGACGGCATCCTGGCGCCCACGCCCAAAGGCCATGGCACTATCTGGACAAAAGAGCGCTACGGCAACTTCATACTCGAACTCGACTACAAAGTCCCCGAACGCGGCAACAGCGGCGTCTTCATCCGCGGGGCCGATCTGAGAAACTGGATCCATACCACTATCGAAATCCAGATTCACGCCACTACCGATGGAACCAAGCACGGCCAGAACGGCGCCGTCTACGATTGCCTCTCGCCCTCGAAAGATGCCAACAAAGGGCCGGGCGAGTGGAACCACTATATCATCACCTGTCTGGACAATAAGATTTATATCAATCTTAATGGTGAAGATATTATCGATATGGACCTGAATCGCTGGACCGAAGCGCGCAAGAATCCCGGTCCTCCGGTCGCCGCTGGAACCAGGAACAAGTTCCGCTACGCCTACAAGGACATGTCGCGTGAAGGGCATCTTGGCTTCCAATATCACGGCAATCCCATCTGGCTCAGGAATCTCAAAATTAAATCGTTTGACTAAGATTAATTGCAATGAGGTATGTACAAATGAAAATCATGAGAAAAAAATCACTCGTTCGTAACGGTATGGTTCTTGCCATCACGGTATTGGCTATTATTTTGTTTCCGACACTTATAATAGGCCAGATGGAGAGAGCGTTTGCCGGCGATTCAAATTCATCCGGGGAATGGGTCTCACTGTTCAACGGCAAGGACCTGAGCGGCTGGGACGGTGATATGCGGCTCTGGTCGGCTAAGGATGGTGTTATTCGTGGAGAAACCACCCCTGAAAACCCGACACGCGGCAATACGTTCCTTATCTGGCGTGGTGGAAAGCTGCGGGATTTTGAACTGCGTTTGAAATTCCGCCTGCGTAACGGCAATTCCGGGGTGCAGTACCGCAGCAAGGAAGTCCGCAAGTGGGTCGTCAGCGGCTATCAAGCGGAGGTTGAAAATGCACCGGGCAAGGTCGGTTTTCTCTACCATGAGAGTGGCCGGGGATGGCTGGTCAACGTTGGTGATATGATGGTCATCGATGAAGATGGTGAGAAGAATGTCATCGGGAATGTTTCCGATAAAGATGAGCTTATCAAAGCCGGTTACTATAAGGAAAAGGACTGGAATGAGTATAGAATCATAGCTCAGGGCAACCATTTGAAGCACTATCTTAACGGCTATCAGACAATGGAGTTGATAGATGATGACCGGGTAACCAATCCAAGTGACCCGAAGGACACTAAAGGGGCTGCAAGGGAAGGTATCCTGGCACTTCAAATACATGCCGGTCCACCTATGCTTGTTGAGTTTAAAGACATCCGTGTTAAAAATCTATGGCCGAAATATGGCGATGCGACTTTAGTGTTCAACGGCAAAAACCTCGACGGCTGGGCGGTAAAGGGCGATAAGAAAAAGAGCAAATGGGTTGCCGGCAAAGCGAAAGTGTCGTCCGATGACCCGAAGATGTTGGTAAAGGCCGATGGTCAGGGCGAAATGATAAATCTGGCCGCTGAGCACGGTGATAGCATCGATATATACTCCAAAGCAAAATTCGGCGACTGCCGTATCGAGATGCAGGTGATGGTGCCGAGAGGTTCCAACTCCGGTATCTATGTGATGGGTGAATACGAGATTCAGGTGCTGGATAGCTGGGGAAGGGTAAAAATGGGTGCTGGTGATATGGGTGCGATTTATGGTGCCGGGGCACCTTTAGTAAATGCTTCCAAGAGGCCCGGTCAATGGCAGAAGTATGTGATTGAATTTAAGGCTCCGAGGTTCGACGCCAGCGGCAAAAAAATCAGTCATGCCACATTCAAAAAGATAGAACTCAACGGCCAGTTGCTGCACAAAAAGAACCTTGAAATGACAAAGGGAGTAACGGGCGGCCCTCTGGTAGGCAGGGAAGGGCCTTTCGGGCCGATTATGTTCCAGGGCAACCACGGTCCTGTGGCGTATCGCAATATAATAGTGAAACCTTTGGTAGATTAGCTGAGTATAACTGCCAGAATCGTGAGTTTGCTACGTTTAGTGCCTTGCAGGATTATCGAAGTTTTTTTGGCAGTATGAGCAGAAAAAAAACGTCAAGTGTGTGCTTGACAGTGATATACCGCGGCGTTATATTACGTGGCAATAAAAATCGATGATTAGTGTAATATGTTAAATTTATGGAGCTGACAGAAAGACGATGAATAATCAAATATCTGACAAACAAATCAACAGACGTAATTTTCTGCGTACGACAGCAGCGGCGGGAGCCGGGTTGGCATTTTCGCCGATGGCTTTAGGACGGGCTGGCGGGAAACCAGATGATATTAACATAGCTCTACTCGGCTGCGGGGCCCAGGGGCAGGTCCTGATGAATTCCATGCTTAAGATACCTGGTGTTCGATTCAAGGCGGTTTGTGATATTTGGAAAGCTTTTAATCAAAAACGTGTATCCCGCCTGTTGAAGAGATATAAGCATGAGAATAATACCTACGAAGATTACGAGGAAATGCTCGCTAAGGAAAAGGACCTTGATGCTGTGATAGTTGCCACGCCGGATTTCTGGCACTCGCCGCATACTGTTGCCTGTCTGGAAGCAGGATTAAACGTCTATTGCGAAAAGGAGATGTCTAACACTCTTGAAGGCGCAAAAAAGATGATGGAAGCTGCAAAGAAGACAGGTAAGTTGCTGCAGATAGGTCATCAGCGTCGCAGTAACCCGAAGTACAGATTCGTCTATGATAAAATAGTCACTGACGCAAAGCTGCTTGGCAAGATAACCTGTATCAACGGGCAGTGGAACCGCAGTAAGACGGCATGTGAAGATTTAGGTTTTCCGAGAAATGCTCCTATCGATCCGGCAACACTGAAAAAGTATGGTTTCGAATCGATGTCGCAATTCAGAAATTGGCGCTGGTATAAGGGACTCGGAGGCGGCCCGATTGTTGACCTCGGCTCGCACCAGATAGACATCTATAGCTGGTTTCTTGGCGCTAATCCCAAAGCCGTGATGGCCAGCGGCGGCGTCGACTACTGGAAGCCGCCGGTTCGTAAAACAGCGCACGACTGGTATGATAATGTTATGGTCATTTATGAGTACGAGATTGGCGACCGGACCGTCAGGGCGTTCTATCAGACCATAACGAGCAACAGCAGCAAGGGATACTTTGAAAACTTTATGGGTGATGAAGGCACGCTGGAAATCTCGGAAGCTTCCGGACGGAATACTATATTCCGCGAAGCGTGGGTACCGGCTACGAGTTGGGAAAAGTGGATCAAGATGGGCATAATCAAGGAGCCGGACAAAAAGGAAGAAGAAAAGCCTGCCGGTGATGCCGTGCTTGATGTACGGGAATCGCCGAAACCCCCAAGTTATGACATACCTGTAAGCATGGGTAACAAGCATTATCACCAATTTCACCTTGAGAACTTCTTCGATGCGATTCGTGGCAAGGCCAAGCTCAATTGCCCTGGTGAAATTGGATACGAAACAGCGGTTACAGTATTGAAGGTTAATGAAGCGATAGAAGCCGGCAGGAGGCTGGAGTTTAAGCCGGGAGATTTTGAAGTATAAAAAACGCTTGTTAAAAATAGATCGTTCTGTACAATTTCTTCGATGAATGTTAAAACGTTTAGAGAAAGGATTGACTGTACATTGAGAAAAGGATTAATATTAACAGGCTTTGTGTGTTCATTGGTATTGTGCCTGTCTGCACTCACCTTTTGCTTCGAAAACCAAGCAGCGGGGGCTGAAACCCCGAGCAAACTTCTTGGCGATGAAAGTGACGGCAGTCGGGCGCATCCAACTCATCTTATCCCTCTGGTTGCTGAAAATGAAGACGGCGAGCAGGGAGGGAAAATTTACCCTGATGACGATCCTCTTCTGCCGTTTTCGATGCGCTGGACCTGCGGGGGATGTCACAGTTATGGATTAATCGGCACAGGCTGGCATTTCAGCGCCGCTGACCCGAACATTTCTTACGGTCGGCCCGGACAGCCCTGGATACTTGCAGATGCTCGGACAGGCACTCAGATTCCTCTTTCGTATCGTTCGTGGCCGGGGACTTTCAGGCCCGAACAGCTTGGGCTCTCAAGCCGCGAATTTGTCAAGCTATTCGGCCGGCATACACCGGGAGGTGGAGTTGGAGAGCTTGAAACTGATGATATGGACGAGATTATGCGCGAGTATGTCTCGGGCAAACTTGAGATCAACTGCTTGAGTTGTCATAATGCCGAATTTGCTCACAATCAGGGTGAATCTTTTCTTCAGATAGCCCGAGGGAATTTTCGGTGGGCATCGGCTGCTACCTGTGAATTCGCTTCTGTCAGCGGTTCGGCTAATGATATGCCCGATACCTATGATCCGTTCATGCCCGAGCCGCCGGAAGATGCGAAAAAAGTTCCGCCGACCATTAAGTATCGACCGTCCGCTTTCGATCACGAGAACAAAGTCTATTTTAATATTGTACGGGAGGTTCCCAACAACCGGTGTTACTTCTGCCATTCCAATTTGTACCTTGAGGCAGAAGATACGGAAAAGTGGAACACGGACGAGGACATCCACCTGACGGCGGGCATGAAATGTGTTGATTGTCACCGTAACGGTATTGACCACAACATTATACGCGGTTATGAAGGTGAATCATCTGCCTCGGCAAATCATTTAGCGTCCGCCTCATCATGCGAGGGCTGCCACCTTGGGGAAAAAGATTCCTATTCACCGGTGGCCGGCAGGTTGGGCGCACCGGTGCCGGAACATCGCGGTATTCCTCCGGTTCATTTTGAGAGAATGACCTGTACTGCATGTCACTCAGGTCCATGGCCGGCGAAAGAAACCCTTCTGACAAAAACATCCCGCGCCCATCGGCTGGGAACGATTGGTGTTAATAAATCCCACGAGGCGCTTCCGCATATTAGTTCTCCTGTTTTTGCTGAACAGGAAGATGGTAAAATCGCCCCTCATAAGATGGTATGGCCTGCCTTTTGGGGCATTATAAATGACAAAGATGTTGCTCCTATTGATTTCGAGGTTGTTAAAGAAACAGTTGGTCAGGTTCTCGCAAATGTAAAACTGCCTGCTTCCGGTGATTGGCCGTCCCTTTCTGATGAGAATGTTACCGAGGCTCTTAAGTCCCTTAAAGGAACGGTTGAAGGCGAACCTGTATATATCAGCGGCGGCAAAGTTTACAGCCTTGATGATTCAGGCAAACTTTGGAGTGAAGAACATAAGGCGGCTAAGCCATATTTATGGCCTATAGCGCACAATGTCAGGCCTGCGGCACAATCGCTCGGCATTCGCTACTGCACGGATTGTCATGACACGGATGCGCCTTTCTTCTTCGGTGATGTTGCTGTTGACTCTCCCGCTCTCACAGGTCGTGGAACCAGGAAAATGGTTGAGTTTCAGAATGTTGACCCGGCCTATGCCCGGGCATTCGCTTTTTCGTTCGTGTTCCGTCCAATGATGAAGATAGTCGCTCTTTGCTCATGTGCGATTATAGCTGTGGTTTTATTATTGTATGCACTAAAGGCCCTGGCTTGTATTATTAAAGTGTTAGCCGGGTCGGATTAGAAGTATCGATTGAAGGTATGTGAGAAATATGTTTCAAAAGATTTCGATAATCGCTTTTTTAATTACTTTGGCGTGTATTGTTCTGCACCGCATAGTTGTGCCTTCCAATAAGAGACTTCCAGGTAATTCCACGAATAATAAGTTGAGTATTATAGGTATGTTAAGGATTCTGGTATATCTGGCGGTACTGTTTTGTTTCGTAGTTCTTGCGATAACCGGCTTTTATCCGACTCTTATTTTGGGCAAACACATTACAGGTTATCTGGTAATGGTGCATGCTACTTTCGCGCCGGTTTTCGCGGTGTGTTTGGCCGTTTTAGCTGTAATGTGGGCGAAGCGTTGGTGTTTTACCAGCGGCGATTGGCCCTTGTTCGAACGCATTGTCCGATGGGCTACATTAGCAAACAGTCCCGTGACTAACACTTATGGCAAAAGCTCCGGTCTCGGACAAAAAATATCATTCTGGCTGATAATCTTTTTGGCTTTGCCGTTAATTCTTTCGATTGTCCTGAGCATGCTTCCGCTTTTCGGGACTCATTGGCAGGAATTGCTTTTAAGTATGCATCGTTATATTGCGTTGGTATTTGCAATGGTTGCAATTGTGCATACTTACTTTATAATCCGAACATAAAATGCAGGGACAATACCAGGTTGAACTGCAACTGCGTGTTTGTTGGGTAGTCCTTTTTGTGGTTTATGTGCAAAAGGGAGGCCCGCGTTGCTCGGAAAGGAGAGAATGCCGATGGGTAAGGTAAAGGTAGCTGTTGTAGGGCTCGGGTTTGGAGCTGAGTTCATTCCTATTTATCAAAAGCACCCCGATGCGGAGTGTTATGCTATTTGCCAGAGAAACGAAGACCACCTCAATGAAATAGGCGACCAGTTTGGAATAAAAAGAAGGTTCACCAAATTCGAAGATTTGCTAAGTATCGATGAGCTGGATGTTATCCATGTAGTCTCGCCTATAGCCGACCATGCCCGGATGAGCGTGGCTTCTTTGGACGCAGGCAAACATACCGCCTGTACCGTCCCGATGGCAACTACTACGGAGGATTGTCTTGCAATAGCTCGGGCGCGGAAAAAGTCCGGCAAGGTCTATATGATGATGGAGACGGCTGTGTATAGCCGGGAGTTTCTCTATGCGAAAGAGCTTGTGGAATCCGGAAAATTGGGTGATATTCAGTTTCTGCGCGGTTCGCATCAGCAGAATATGGGATTACCGGGCTGGCCGGATTACTGGTATGGTTTTCCGCCAATGCATTATGCGACCCATGCCATCAGCCCTCTTTTGTGGCTTGCACAAAAAAAAGCCGAATCTGTGGTCTGTCACGGCTCGGGCCGGATTCAGGAAGATTATATCAAACTCTACGATTCGCCTTTCGCGATTGAAACCGCTATTTTCAAACTTGCCGATTCGGAGCTTGCCTGTGAGGTGACGCGGTCACTGTTTAATACGATTAGACAGTATAGAGAAAGTTTCGATGTGTATGGCACTAAGCTTTCGTTCGAATGGGAGCAGGTTGCCGGTGAGGATCCAGTGATTTATTCTGGCTACGAAGATGCCAAAAGGGTGAAAGTGCCGGATTACGGACATTTGCTGCCGAAAGAAATAGCTCCCTTTACGGGGCGCGGCGTTTATGATGAAGAGCACGAACATACTTCCTTTATTCAGGGCAG
>CBDURK010000109.1:0-8664 GCA_965369645.1 uncultured bacterium
CTACTAATTAATATTTAAGCCGGGAATTGAGAGTTTTTTGAGCGGATTGGTTAGTTTAAAGAAAATACCAGAATGCAGGAATCCGGCCCATCGTCCGGAAGAAAGTACAAATTCCCATCGAAAGCCATACCTTCACGAGTTAGAGAACTCTTCCATTTATCTTTTGGTAAATTGACACGTTGTATCAAAGTCCAGTTTTCAGGATCGATAATATCTACAGCGGAAACTCCGTCCTTATGGCCGCTGCATAAAAGCTTACCCGCAAAATATTTAATGTCCTGATAGGCCATGGAGGTCGGAGAATCGATCTTTTTTAACTGACGCCCGTTAATGTCCCATGTATAGAAATTAAGGGCGTCCCAATTTACTCCATAAAGAAGATTTTTCCCGTCAGATGCAACCGCGCCAATATGGTCGTCAACTTCAAACGAAGTGCGTATTTCCAACGTATCAGGAGCGAGGCCATAGACCATTGTTCTGCTTTGTCTTTTATACTCAGCGTTCGGGACCCAAAGGAAACGGCCGTCATACTGCAACCCCCCAGGGTGAATCAATGCGCCGTCAGTCAAATCTTTTTTTGAAATCAGGCGAGCGTTTTTTCTGTCAATCTTAAAGAGCCAGGCACGATCTTGCTCTCTATCCACCGAAGTTACAAAATAAAATTGCTCTGTGACATCGAGCCCCTGCACATGATAAGTGGAAAACTTCAGCGGGACCTGTCGTATGAGTTCCATATGGCCGGATTGAAATAAGAGGTCCAGCGCATTGGCCTGAGAAATTTCATTGCTTTTGTGGCAATTTAAGGTCAGCGGCAGGGCTAACAGCATAATAACAAAAAGAACTCGATTGACAATCATAATGGTACGTCGAATCATCTTTGGCCTCAATCTAAATTTACCAGTAACTACGCCCGAGTTTCACGATACGTCAGGAGTAGAAAATTATTCCTCATACAATATCAAGTCTGTCCCGAAAGGTCAATTTTTCCGATTACTTTTCAAAGATTTCGGGGGCTTAATTCTAAAAGACTATTGCAGGCGGAGCGGAACTAAAGTATTTTGTTGCTAAGTCGTTAATTTAATATGATTAGATAATTCGCAGGAGCTGTTAGTTATGAGTTTGTCCTATTATTTCGAACATACGCAAGGTATAGGTATTTTGGCCACCGCTGATTCAGACGGAATGGTTGATCTTGCCGTTTACGCCAAACCGCACGTTATTGACGAGAAAACCATCGCATTTGTCATGAAGGAGCGTCTTAGCCACCTGAATCTCAAATCCAATCCGCACGCCGCTTACATGTTCATTGAGAAAGGCGATGAATACACCGGCAAGAGGCTGTATCTGACCAAACTCCGAGAGGAAACCAACACGTCTGTAGTGGAGATGTTCAGACAGAAACAGCCGGAGATATGTTCAGCCGACGATGATTCAAATAAATATCTCGTGCATTTTCAGGTAGATGAAATCTGGCCGCTTGTGGGCAACAAAAAATAGCTCCCAAGACCGATATGAGCTTATTGATAGCAACATCATTGAAGCCCATTTCCAACTTGTTGAGTCATTAACTCTGGTGTTCTATAACTCCACAAAATATCACGATTAAGGCTCTTGTCCTTCTAAGTCCCAACCGGCGTTTGCGCTCCAAATCACAAGATTGATAAACAGGCGTTTCCCAACCTCTGTCATACTCTCCGGTGAGCCGGCAAAACCCCATAATAGATATCGATTATTCTCCAGGGCCAAAGGATAGTAACCATGACTATCCACTTCCGCGCCGAGTGCAGTTACCGTTTCAGGCACAGGGTGTAGATACAGGGTCACATAGTCGGTTTCCGTGTAGAGTTGAAGTATCCGGTCTTGGGGGACATCGATCGCATACGGCGTGATAAAAAGTGAATTATCCGGATCTATTACTTTTATGCTGTTGTCACTACCGTGCATGCCATTAGGCCAACCAACTTCGAGCCCGAGCTTCCCGAAGAAGGCATATCCGCCCTCACCCAACCCAATAATAGGCTTGCTCGAACTTTCAATTGCAGTTACAGATTCGATATCGCCCCACTGACTTAAATTGTCGGTGTCATTTCCTACAATTATAAGATCGTAAGAATCCAGGCCTGCGGATGGGATTTCGCCTAAGCCAACTAAAGTGGTTGAGCAGCCATAGGCAATAAGTAAAGATTGGAAGCTTTGGGCCGCTTCTACATCTGAACTATAGATATATGCGACAAGCGGAAGTGACATCGTCTGCGGCTTTGTGGACATACCAGCCTCTTGGGTGCCGCCATACGCTCCCATATTAATCAGTTCCCCATGCGGCCATATCTCAGAAGTCCAGTCCGAGTTCGGGTCGCCTGCATCTATGCACGGACTGGTAATATCATCTATTACCCAGTTTGTGCTGTTCGGATCCCAGCGACCGGCCTCGGATTTCAAATGAAAATCATCGGCTCTCGAATCGGCAAATAGAGGATCGGTATTTATATTCCCCGGGCCCCAAGTAAAAGTCGAATAGCGACCCGATACCGATACGCCATCCTGCCCGCCTTCGATGTCGCTGTATTTGATTGTTATGTGAGAGCCTCGGTCTTCGATTTCCTGGTTTGAACTGTCTGTCAAAGTTACAGGCCGCGGACAATCCCAGATAATACAATTAATCAAGGTTGCCGTTCCGCCGCCCGGATTCAGGCGGTACGGAGGACCCCACCTGCCCAGGTCAAAAAGCCTAAGGCCCCGACCACAATCAAAAATCGTATTGTTCACCAGCAGGGCCTCGCACGAATTTTCAATTGCGACCCCGGCATTTCTACAATCAAAAATTACGTTATTCATTAAAACAGGGTAGCATTTATCCCGCAGGACAATGCCGTGGTCGTCGCATCCGCCAATAATGTTGCCGACAATGACAGCAGAACATTTGGTCGGATTAATCATGTCATCGTGTTCGGGATTCAAAAACAGGTTGTTTTTTATAAGAGGAGCCGGAAGGCTCTCCCCGTATAAATCAACGTCGTCATTATCTCCGCGCTTACCGGTAAAGTAGCAGTCTTCGATGAGAACATAGGAATATCTCGTATGCACTCCCTGTCCGATTGAAAGAAACTGGCAATTCCTGATATTCGCTGTCGCATCTCCGGGATAATCCTGGTCGTCCGATATGACAGCTATCGCATCTCCATCGGCATTCGCGCTATCGTCGGGGAGTTTCTGAAAAGTACACTTTTCGAAATCAACATGACTTGCCAGAACAACTACTGCCTCATGATACGTCCTCGGTCCGGGCTCGTAGTAGTCCTGGTGTTTACCCTCGCTATCGGCATACTCAATAATGCAGCGCACAAGACGGCTGTCTGCCGCATCAACGAACATAATATGTTTCCACGTTGCGCCTTCTTCGAACCGTGTAAAGTAAATTGGCTCGGATTCGGTCCCTTCAGCAAGGAGTTGTCCATAGACGACCAGCTCGGCCGCATCCTTCATCGAAACCACCGTCCCGGGCTCAATATTCAAAACTATACCGGCCGGGACAACAACAGTATCTTCAAGAACGTATGTTCCGGACCACGTGGTATCCCGGATCAACTCTGCGGCTTTTACCACAGCAGTTGAGCAAACCGCCACTAATAGCAGTATAGATATTGTCAAATATGTTATTAGACTTGTTTTCACAGACATAGCCGCATCCTCCTAATATGCTTCTGTATTAATTCCAATATATCAAATCTTTGTCACTGAAACAAGAGAATACCAGATATTTCAAGGGACTTGTTCAGATATAATCCTGAAAACCTGTGTAGTATTCCCTAAATCAAAATAATCCCGGCCAGACAACATCAACAGCAATAAAGAAAACAGGGGCAAATATATCGTACTATCGGATTATCTTATGGAGGCCTGTGTCTGGGCCAAAGCCTGCTGAAGCTCTTCAGGTGTGAGTAATTCAATCTGCCCACCCAGCCGTAATACACTGCATCGGCCATCATGAACCGGCTTCGATTCGTAAAGAAGAACATTCGCAGGTGACATGCCGCTGCGTTGACCGGAAATATAGACATATTCACCGGCGTCAGGAGAGGGACATTTAAATAACTGCGTACTTCCGCTCCATTGGATTAAATCCTCAAGTGAGGAGGGGAAACCTTCATTGCTGAGAGCATATATTTGTATATTCTGAGCAATTGTTCGCAGGTTTGTCTGGCACTTGACAGTTTCGGCGGTGTATTTTGCATCTATCATTGTCTGAGTATATTGCTCTCCGGCCTGTCCAAAGCTTTTGATAACCCACCAAACGCCGAAGCCTATAAGCCCAAGAAAAATCAGAGCAGAAAGGAGGTTAATAATCGTACCACC
The DNA here is from genome assembly GCA_965369645.1 of uncultured bacterium. Lineage (GTDB taxonomy): Bacteria > Planctomycetota > Phycisphaerae > Sedimentisphaerales > Anaerobacaceae > NIOZ-UU13. Next base: position 4,354 of record CBDURK010000109.1, read on the forward strand.
ATGTAAATCCGCTCCAAGAGAGTTTATTGGCTTTCTGAAATGAGCATTCTCTTTAAACTTGCTTCTTGAATGTGCCATAACCGCCCCTTTTCTTTTTTTCATACACTTGTTTTATTCATTCTCGCCGCCAGCTTGAATATTTTCAATAGTTTAGGCAAACAAAGGTAATCCAAATAAGCTGAAAAACAGGGCAACAAGCGGCAAAATTACTATCTGAAATCCGCCAAGCATTATAAAACCTATAAGCACAAACATTCCATATCGAGTAAAGTTCTGATACATTCTGACAGCCTCGGGAGATTTCAACTGGGCATAAACCATTTTTGAGCCATCGAGGGGCGGTATTGGAATCAGGTTGAACACAGCCAAAATAATATTGAAAAATATAACCATCAAAACGAAATTGCCCAGGAGCGGCCTCGCCGACAAATGAAGTAAATGGAAAGCAACGGTCAGAATAAGAGCCAGCGATATATTTGCAAGAGGCCCGGCAGCAGCCACCATAAAGATTTGCCTTTTGCTAAGGATTGAAAAATTGACCGGCACAGGCTTTGCCCAGCCAAAACCCACCAGAAGCGGGAGGATAATCGTACCAAACAAACTGATATGAGCCAGGGGATTCAACGTCAATCGCCCCATCCTTGCCGCTGTGTCATCACCATATCTATAGGCCATCCAGCCATGGGCATATTCATGAACCGTCAGAGAGACAAGAAAAATCGGAATAGTGAACAAAATTCTTGATGCCTGACTACTGAACATTATATTTATTACCTCGAAAAAAGGAAAATGTTTTGCCTGTAAACAACATTTTCTTAAACTATTAAATCATCTACAATCTTTAAGAATCCACCAGAGTATACATAATCCTTAATAATATTGCCAATAGGTTTACGAAAGCAGATATAATTTGGGTATGGAATGGTTGTTGTTAAGCCGTCGCAAGCAAGATGTTCTGTTATTTGCTTATCGGCGACAATCTTATGTCAGTAATTCATCACAAATCACTTAACAGGGTAAGGCGGTAATGGCGGTATCTCCTTCTCCTGTGTTTTCAATTCTTCGAGAATAACTTCGATTGCCTTATTTAATTGCTCATCGATTCCGGCATATTCTTTAGCAGGATCGTTATCGACGTAAATATCCGGCTCGACGCCGTACCCTTCTATTATCCACTTTTGTCCTTGGACATCATAACGGGAGAACTCCGGCTTATTGAGAAAACCTCCATCTAACAAAGGCAAAGAGCCGCGAATTCCTACGACGCCGCCCCATGTTCGTTTACCGACGACTTTGCCCAGTTTATGCCACTTAAAACGATAGGTAAACAAATCTCCGTCCGAGGCGGAGAACTCGTCCGCCAAACACACCATAGGCCCATAAATCATCGCAGCCGGGTCCGACTCAGGAGAAGTATTCCTGGCGAAATCGACCATGGTAATTTCTCTTCTTAGCCGTTCGATCAACATAGGTGAAACGTTCCCTCCGCCGTTACCACGGACGTCTATGATCAGTGCCTTTTTGCGAATCTGAGGGTAGAAATACTTAACAAACTCATTCAAACCGCGACGCCCCATATCAGGCACATGAATGTATCCGACCTTTCCATCGGTAGCATTACTTACTTTTTCAATATTATCCTGCACCCACTGGTAATAATATAAATTCTCTTCGCTGCCGGCCGGTACTACTACTACATCACGAGCACCCTTGACAGACGGTTTTGAATTGAGCTTCAACGTCACCTGCTTGCCCGCTTTGTTGATAAGCAGCTCATAAATGTTATTCACATCGGCAGTCGATTTGCCATTTACCGCAAGAATATAATCGCCCTGATTTGCATCAACTCCGATCTCGGTCAATGGCGAACGCAAAGTTTTGTCCCAGTTTTGACCGCGCAATATTTTTGCAATCCTGTAGTATCCTGATTTTGCATCACGCTGAATTTCAGCCCCGAGCAGACCGGTTGTTATCCTTTTCGGTTTCGGGTATTCTCCACCGCCCACGTATGTATGACCGACATTTAATTCGCCTATCATCTCACCGATGATATACGTCAAATCCGCCCGGTGATTCACATGAGCCACCAACGGTTCATAACGCTCACGCATTGCTTTCCAGTTAACACCATGCATATTAGGAACATAGAAGAACTCCCGCATCTGCCGCCAACATTCGTTAAAGATTTGCGTCCATTGCTTCTTCTTATCAAGGTTAACTTCCATACCGGACAGGTCTAACGTTTCTTTCATATCGATTTTCGATTTGGGCAGGTCGATAATGGCATATTTTCCGCCCGAAGCAACGAGCATCTTTTTTTGATCGGCCGATATTTCATATCCGCTGATCCGGCCAAGTTCAGTTTCCTTTTGCTCTTTCAGATTATACATCAGCAGCAGAGTTCCGCTGTCTTTGCTTCCTCTTCGATTGTAATATAAAAAATCGCCGACCGAACTTAGATTGCTGTAATTCGACACTGCCGTGGGCAGCGAGGCAATACGCTCTTTGATGCCGTCAATGTCCACTTTAATATTCTGCTTTTCCTTCTTCTGCCGCTTGCCCTGCTGTTTGTCTGCATTTTCGTTCGGGTCAGGCTCTTTGCCATCGGACTTTTTGGCTTTATCTTCTTTTTTAACCTCGACCTCGTCACTTTGAGGCTTGAAAGGAGAATCGGTGCTCTTCGACAGTGTGATAAGGTAGATTCGTGACATTTCCCGGTAGGCATGATTCCATTCAGTCCTGCTGTAAATCGGATTGAAATCCCGCTCTGAAGTAAAGAATACGAATTTACCATCTGAGCTGAATACAGGATTGCTCGATGAATACCAGCCATCAGTCAACTCGTAGGATTTCTTATTCTTTAGCGAATAAATATAAATCCTGTTCATCGCCTCGGTTTCCGATTTGGTGTAAACAATCCACCTGCTGTCCGGCGCCCAGGAATAATCCCTGAACTCCCAGCTATCAGATTTATCAACCTCAACAATCCTTCCGCTCTTTATATTTACAAATCTCAGGCGTAATCTTTTATCCCCCCATAGAATCTTCTTACTGTCCGGCGACCATTCGATTTTGTATTTGTAGGTTTCGGCGTTTCTTGTTATCTGCTTTTCCTTTGAGCCGCCGTCCTGAGACACGATATAGATTTCATCCTCACCGGTAGCGTCGGATATGTACGCAATCCACCTGCCATCGGGTGACCATTTGGAATTTCGTTCGTGAATACCCGAGGTATCCGTCAGATTTCGGACAGCACCGTATTTGGCCGGAACGGTAAATACATCGCCTCTGGCGCCAAACAAGGCGCGTTTGCCGTCAGGAGCAACTTCATAATTAGTAACATTGTCACTAACACCTACAATTCCACCTCTGCCGCCGGACAAATCTTCCTGAATATGAATAACAACTTTTTCGTACTTTTCAGTCTCGATGTCTAAGCGATAGATAAAGCCGGCGTTTTCAAATACAATTGCTTTTTTACCCAACGACGGAAATTTGATATCAAAGTCAGTGAAATCGGTTATTTTTTTTGTCTGCTTCGAATTGAGGTCATAAACGAAAAGGTTCATACGTTTATTTTCATCGCGGTCGGAGAGAAAAAAGATTTTATCACCGCTCCACATGGGGACAATATCCTGTGCAGGATTGTCGGTAATATTCTCGATTTTTTTTGTTTCGAAATCATAAATCCAGATATCATCCGCCATACCGCCGCGATATCGTTTCCACGTTCGGAATTCGCGAAAGATGCGATTGTATGCAAGCTTCGTGTCATCCGGTGAGAAAGAACAAAAACCACCCCGAGGAAGTGGCAGTTCATCAGGAAGGCCACCTAACGTAGGAACGGAATAGAGTTGACCGTTAAAGCTGTTAAATGAATTCATTCGTGAACGGAAAATGATATTCTTACCATCGTTTTTCCAGGCCATCACGATATTATTGGGACCCATTCGATCGGACACATCATCCCGGCCAAGCGTCGCCGTGAAGGTCAAACGTTGAGGTACACCGCCGCCGGCAGGCATTAGAAATATCTCCGTATTACCATCATATTGAGCGGTAAAAGCAATTTGCTCGCCGTTGGGAGAAAAACGGGCAAACATTTCAAAGCCATCGTGATTGGTAAGCTTGCGGGCCACGCCTCCGACTGATGAAACACTATATAGATCGCCTGCATAAGTGAAGACAATCTGATTATCGTGAATTGCCGGGAAACGCAATAGCCTCGCTTGGCCACCGGCAAATGCAGAATTTATAATTAAGACAGTAATAAACGCTATAGCAATAAACGTCAAATTCCTCTTAGTCATT
>CBDURK010000110.1:0-8656 GCA_965369645.1 uncultured bacterium
GCCAGAGCGCTGCTGTACGGCAGGTCGCATGTCAGTTTCGAGGATATTCGGGCAATGGCCTATCCGGTGCTTCGACACCGAATATTAATCAATTACCGTGCGGAGGCCGAGGGTGTAGTCATTGAAAACCTTGTCGATAGACTGCTTGAATCAGTCAAAGAAAGAGTTACTAAATGACAAAAAAAACCGCAGAATACATCTTGACGAACAATAAAAGCAAGGCCGAAGGCATGATTGATCCGGTTTCACTGATGAGGATCAAATCTATGGAACTGCGCGCCAAGGTCATAGTTGAAGGATTCTGGAAGGGTATTCATCGAAGCCCCTATCATGGCTTTTCAGTCGAGTTTACCGAGTACCGCCAATACACTCTCGGTGACGACCCCCGCTATATTGACTGGCGGTTATATGCCCGCAGTGATAGATTTTACATCAAGAAATTCGAGGATGAAACGAACCTGCGCTGTCACCTGCTTATTGACCACAGCCGGTCGATGGGATATGCTTCCGGAGACTACACGAAGTCGCAATACGCAGGCACACTGGCCGCAACCTTGGCATATTTTCTATTTACACAGGGTGACGCTGTCGGCCTGGCGACATTTGACGATCAAATCAGGCAATATTTGGTGCCTCGCAACCGGCCGGGCTATCTTCGCCGCCTGATGCTCACGCTGGAAGCTCCCCCAAAGGGCAGAACGACCGATCTGGGGCCGCCGCTGCAATATGTCGCCGGAATGTTGACAAGACGCAGTCTGATTGTGCTGATTTCTGATTTGCTAACCTCTATAGACCGGCTTGAAAAAGATTTGAGCTATCTCTGTGCTGGTGGCCATGATGTTGTAATATTCCATGTATTGGACCCGGTTGAGTTAAAATTTGACTTTAATTCACCGGCACTCTTTCATGATATAGAGACGGGGCGTAATATGTACGTAAATCCGTCCGATGCTCAGACAGGTTACAAACGTTTGCTTGAAAAGCATCTGTCGGTAGCAAAGTCAATATGTCAAAACCTGGGGATTGATTACCACTTGTTTCCAACAGATCGTCCGTTCGATTTGGCACTGCTGGACTTCCTGCAGGACCGAATGAGACGTAGAAAGCGTCTGAGATACAGAAGTAGTTCAAAAGGCAGGAATAAGGCATGAATTTCCTTTATCCATTATTTTTAGCGGGTATAGCTGCGGTCGCTTTGCCGATTATATTGCATATGATTCGGCGCCACACGCGGAAGCGCATAACGTTTAGCTCGTTGATGTTTTTGCGTACTTCAATACCACGATTCAAGAATCGCACCCGCTTGGAAAACCTGCTGCTTTTAATTTTACGCTGTATAATACTATGCCTTCTTGCATTTAGTTTCTCACGTCCGTTTTTCCCTCGTGAAGCTCCTCTGAAACAGGTCTCTCTCCGCAGGCGAATAGTGCTGTTAATCGATACCAGTGCATCCATGCGCCGTGTTGGTATTTGGGACCAGGCAATCAGCGAGGCACAGGCTGTATTGAAGGATATTGACCAGGCTGATCGAGTGTGCGTTATAAGCTTTGATCAAAGCACAAACACACTGATAGGATTCGAACAATGGGCGTCTCTGGAATCCGCTCGGCGAACTCCGGTCATAACAGAACAAATATCAAAACTCTCACCTGGTTGGGCCTTAACCGATCTTGGTAACGCCCTGGTCAGTGCCGCCGAAGCTATTGAAGATGACCAGGTCGATGACGGACAACAAACTAATACTACGAGCCGGGTGGTACTTATCAGCGACCTGCAAAAGGGCAGCAACCTTGAGGCGATGAACGCCTATGAATGGCCTGTAGAGACGGAATTAGTGGTTAAATCGATACAATGCCAGGGCAATACCAATGCTGCATTACAATTAGTGACAGATCGCAGTGGCTCCGGCAATTCAGATGATGAGAGCCTCCCGAGTATTCGAATCATCAATTCATCTGACGCGACCACAGAGCGATTTCAACTGAATTGGGCCGGCGAGACGGCCGCGAAAACATCAAGCCGGGGCATAGACGTGTATGCGCCTCCCGGCCATAGTGTTGTTGTTCGTGCCCCTGCTCGGGATGGCCAATCAGAAAACAGTAAGCTGATTTTAACGGGCGACGATCATGATTTTGATAATGCCCTCTTTTTAGCACCATATTTACAACAGCAGGTAAATATCCTTTACATTGGCAATGACGATCCTAATGATTCGAAGGGAATGTTATATTATGTTCAGCGGGCCTTTGGCACTACCCGTGCACTCAAGCCTAATGTCATTTACCATCCGGGCGATAGCACTATCACTGCAACAGAAATAGAGACGGCGCATTTGGTCATAGCTGCCGATAAAATCAACAGTGAAAACCTTGCTTGCCTGCGACGATACCTCGAATCCGGCCGAACAATTCTACTGGTTATGAAGTCCACAGATGACGTGACAGCTTTAACTGGCCTTTCAGATATTGAAACCATCGAATCTGAGGAAGCTAATGTTGACCGATACGCCATGCTCGGCAGGATTGAATTCAAACATCCACTGTTGATGCCTTTCTCCGAGCCTCGCTTTAGAGACTTCACACAGATACACTTTTGGAAATACCGAAGGATAAATAACGAAGATTTGCCCAACGCTCAGGTATTAGCTAATTTTGACAGTGGTGATCCTGCATGGCTTGAACTGCCCGTGGGCAAAGGATCGCTGCTTATATTTACCTGCGGCTGGCACCCTTCAGACAGCCAGCTTGCGCTTTCATCCAAATTTGTTCCGCTGTTTTACTCAATACTCGAATATGGCGGTGTCTTTGCAGGGCAGCAATCACAGTATTTCGTAGGTGACAATATACCGATACCGCACTTAATAAAAGCCGCCTCCGCTAACATACAAATCCGCAAACCAGATGATTCTCTGGTCAGTCTGAATGCCGGTCAGGAGGTCTTTACTCAGACGGACTTGCCCGGAATTTATACAATCGAGACATCAGCAGGCAATCATCTTTTCGCAGTTAACCTTCCGGGGCGGGAATGCCAAACGGCCGCTATGCAAATTGAAGATATCGAAAGATTCGGAGTATCCTTCAAGCAGTCTTCAGATATTGCAATCGAACAGGCTACGCCGGCAAAACGCCAAAGAAGTTTTGCATCAATGGAATATGAGCAGAAATTGTGGCGATGGATGTTAGTTGCTTTATTAGCTGTATCGTTAATTGAGATATGGCTGGCGGGTTGGTTGACTCGTTCACCTTCTAATCTGCAGGGAGAAATGAAATGATTGAAAAAGCTCTTCGCAAACAACTCCGGCCGATAGTGAATCGCCGAAGACGTTTGTATTTGATGTGGAGATTGTCGGCCTATTGGTTCGTTTCAGGAATCATCGGCGTTGCTCTGGTAAGTGCTGATTGGCTCTGGGGGTGGAATTCACTAATCGCAAACTGGGCATTATGCATATCAACTCTGCTGGCGACAGTGGTGGCCTTATACAAATATAGTCAGATGCATCTCGATTATCGGGCTGTTGCACGAAATATCGAACAGCAACACCCTGATATGCAGGCCCTTTTATTAGCCGCAATAGAACAAGAACCACAAGGGCTTGGCGGCCAATTAGGTTATCTTCAGGAACGGGTCATCGGTGATGCTCTTAGACACGCGAACAAATACGACTGGGTTCGAAGTATATCATCAAAAAAGTTTTTCCTGACTCAGTTAGGGGGTATTGCAGCGCTGTCATTTATCATCATAGCACTTTCACAGCTTTTACCATCTACTCCTTCTTTCTTCACAATCGATAGAGGTGTACTGACCGGAGGAGATTATAATATCACTGTTAGTCCGGGAGACACGACGGTTGAATTAGGAGCCGTGGTAGTTATTATGGCACGCTTTGACGGGAGAGTGCCCCCGGAAGCAAATCTTTGGGTAGGTACGTCTGAACAGGACAAAAAGCGGATCGTTCTTGCAAAAAACCTTGAAGATCCCGTGTTTGGCGGCCTTATCCCCCATGTCAATAACAACTTGATATACCATATCGAATACGCTAAAAAACGCACGCAAAACTTTAGAATAAGCGCTTTCGAACACCCATCGCTTAAAAAAGCGGATGCGAAGATTGTGTATCCTTCATATACGAAATTGCCCGAAAAGATTATCAAAGACACACGCCAGATTAGTGTAGTCGAAGGTTCCCTGGTTACTCTGACATTTACTCTTAACAAACCGGTAGCCACCGCGCAGCTTTTTGCAAAAAACCAATCAACTCTTAATCTAACCGCCGATAGTGAACAGCCAAACACCTATACTACTTCAATCACACCTATGGAGAATCAACGATTTGAACTGTATCTAACCGATGCTCAGGGATTGACAAATAAAATACCGCCGCGTTTTATAATTGATGTCCATAAAAACCTCCCCCCCGAACTAAAACCGCTATTTCCCAATCGTGACGTTGTTGCATCACCTTTAGAGGAATTGTCCCTGGAAGCCCAGGTATCGGATGATTATGGTGTGACCGGCTACGGGCTGAGTTATACACTTGCCGGCACTCAAAGTAGAGACATCACTCTTGGCCAGTCGGTGCTGTCAAACGAAAATTTACATATTCAGCACATATTGGCATTTGAAGAGATTAACGCCCGGCCCGACCAGTTGCTTACTTACTTCTTTTGGGCCGACGATGTAGGAGCGGACGGCAGGAACAGAAGAACTTCCAGCGATATATATTTTGCCGAAGTTCGACACTTTGATGAGATTTTCCGTGAAAGCCAGTCGTCCCAGCAGCAGAACAATCAGAGACAAAGCCAAAGCGGCCAACAACAACAGCAGGGCGATCAGCTTGCCAAATTACAGAAGCAGATTATCAGCGCTACCTGGAATGTTAAGCGGCAGGCCGAACTCTCTGGCGGAGTTGATAACCACAAGGAAGACCTCGATGTCGTCCGGCAATCGCAGACTGATGTGCTGCAGCAGGCCCAATCGGCTTTGTCAAAGGCAAAAGACTCCTCCGCAATGAAAGCCCTGCAGGAAGCTGCCGGGTATATGGAGACATCACTGGAACATCTAACCAGTGCGGGCCATTCAGCTTCGACTGAAGAACTGACACCGGCACTGGTCTCCGAGCAGTTGGCATATCAAGAATTGCTTAAACTAAAAGATCTCGATAAACAGATTGCAAAAGGCAGCGGCAAAGGTGGAGGACGCAGCTCCCGTTCTGGTGGCTCTGGCCGCTCTGAACAGCAATTGCAGCAATTGGAGATGACACAAAAGGAGAATAGATACGAAACTCAGCGATTAGCTCAGTCTCAGCAGCAGACACAACGTGAGGACCTTCAGGTTCTTAACAGACTTCGAGAGCTGGCTCGAAGGCAAAATGAAATGAGCGAAAGACTCAAAGAGGCTCAGGCAGCGCTTCAGCAGGCTGAGAATGAGCAGCAGAAGCAGGAGATTCGCAGGCAGCTTAAGCGTCTCACAGAACAGCAGCTACAGACGCTTCAGGACGTGGATGAATTGCGACAGCGAATGGAGAGATCGGAGAACCGCCAACGTATGGCCGATGCGAGAGAGCAGCTCGATCAGAGCCGCTCAAGAATCCGCCAGTCGGCTGAGGAGTTGGAAAAGGGCATGCTCTCGAGGGCAATAACTTCCACAACACGTGCACAACGTGAGCTGGAACAGATGCGAGACGATTTCCGGAAAAATACTTCAGGACAGTTTGCCGAGCAAATGCGAAATATGCGTGAGAATGCACAGCAGCTCGACAAGCGGCAAAATGAAATAGCAGAGGATATAAAACAACAGATAGATTCCGAAAGAAAAACTCTTACATTTAGCGGGGCAAACCGTGAGCTGGCGGATAGAATCGACCGGCAGAGAGAGAGTGCCGAAAAGTTAATCGAACAGATGAAAGATGTGTCTGAGCAGTCGGAGACTTCCGAACCGTTGCTTTCGAGAAGGCTCTACGATACGTTACGAAAGGCAGGCACCGACAATCTTGACAGAGCGCTTGAGGCAACCGGTGAATTGCTGAAACGTAATTTCCTGCCGCAGGCACAGGAGATTGAGAAACGGGCCGGAAAAGGTATCGAAGAGATAAGGAAAGGTATCGAAGAGGCCGCTGAAAATGTCCTTGGTGATGAGGCAGAATCGTTGCGTCTGGCCAGGCAACAGCTCGACGAATTGCTTAGACAGATTAATGAGGAAGTCGCTCGTGCCGGTAATCAAGGCCGGGGGCAACCGAGTGATTCTAACGAGATGTCGGACTCATCGGCAAATCAGCAGAGACCTGGTAATGCTAAATCAGAAACTAACGGCCGGCGGAAGAGCGGGCAATCAGCACAACAGCCTCAGGGTGGTAGGCCATCGGCAAATGCCTCGGGCGGAAATCGTCCCACAGGTTCTGATCCTAACAATGCTCAGCAACAGGGTTCACCACGCGGCGGCTCAAGAGGCCGATCAGCTAATGCTCGTACCGGCAGGGGATCTAATCCTGGCGGGCGAACCGGCCCGGGTGGCTGGGGTAGTAATCAATCCGGGCAATGGAGCCAGAGTGATCCGAACGGCCCGCTCACCGGAAGAGACTTCAGCCAATGGTCGGATCGGCTCCGCGATGTGGAAGAGATGCTCGATGAACGCGACCTGCGAGATGAAGCGGCAAGAATACGGGACCGCGCACGTTCAATTCGTACCGAATTCACTCGTCACGGTAAAGAGCCACAGTGGGATATTGTAAAGCAGCAAATCACCAATCCGTTGACAGAATTGCATAAACATCTCAGTGATAAGCTGGCTCAGCTCAAGTCGGAAGAAGCGCTTGTTCCTATCGACCGTGACCCGGTCCCCGGACGTTTTGCCGAATTGGTACGAAGGTACTATGAAAATCTGGGAGGTGGCGACTGATGATTTTGCTTGGTTCAATCACTATTCATGTAGGCCCATGGCTCTGGTTGATCATGCTGGTTTTTGCTGCGGCTGTTGTTCTATTGTTTTGGTCATATCGGCAATCAGTGGAATTAGGAGCGATTCATAAAACTGCTTTTTGTCTGAAGCTTTTGGGAGTTTTGGTCCTGCTGATATGTATGATTGAGCCGCTTTGGAGTGGCAGACGTGCTAAATCTGGTGCCAATCTGTTTTTAGTTGTTGCTGATAACAGCAGCGGTATGAATATTCGCGACCAGGGCATAACTCGAAGCCGCGGAGAAATCCTCCGTGCTGCATTACAGACGAATAATTCCAATTGGCTTGGCACTTTAGCCGATACTTTCCAGGTCCGTCAATATTTATTCGATTCTCGCCTACGCCGAACGACAGATTTTTCAGAGTTGAATTATGACGGCAAGACCTCAGCGATAGGTATGGCCTTACAAACAATTACTGCTCGCTACAAAGGCAGACCGTTGGCCGGTGTGCTCTTGATGACCGACGGCAATGCTACGGACCTTGCCGAGCAATTCTATGATTTGACGTCTGTGCCTCCGGTTTACCCGGTTGTAATAGGAGGTCCGAAACCACAAAAAGACATCTCATTGACTAATGTTTCTGTTAGCCAGACGTCATTTGAGGATGCCCCGGTGATGATTCAGGCCGACGTTGAGGCAACTGGTTATACCGGCAAAACAGTTAGAATTGATTTGCTCGAAAACTCAGGCAAGCTGGTGGAAAGACAAACACATATAATCTCGAAGGACGATGAGAAACAGGCATTCCGTTTTCGTTTGCGTCCGGACAAGACCGGTGTTTTATTTTATAATATTAGCGTAACAGAAGAAATTCCACAGGATAAAATATATGAACAGGATACAGAACCATCGGAAGCGACACTGGCCAACAACAAACGTACAGTTGTTGTTAATCGAGGCGATGGGCCGTATCGGATTCTGTATGTCACCGGCAGGCCGAACTGGGAATACAAGTTTCTCCAGCGGGCAATCAGTGAAGATGACCAGGTGCGGCTTGTGGGGCTTCTTCGTGTCGCAAGACGGGAACCCAAGTATGATTGGCGGGGACACGCCGGTGAGGTGAGCAATCCGTTGTTCCGCGGATTTGACAATAAAGATAAGGAAGAAACCGAAGAGTATGACCAGCCTGTTCTTGTACGCCTCAACACCCGTGACAAGGATGAGCTTCGCGATGGATTTCCCAAAACAAAAGAAGAATTATTCGGTTATCATGCGCTCATACTCGATGACGTCGAAGCGAAGTTCTTCTCTTATGACCAAATGGAGCTGATTCAGGAATTTGTTACCGAACGCGGCGGCGGTTTCTTAATGCTCGGCGGAAAAGAATCATTCCAGCAGGGCAACTTCCATCGCACACCTATAGGTCATATTCTACCTGTCTATCTGGACCGGATGGCCCGGCAGGAAACATTAAATCAGGCATATATGAATCTGACTCGTGAAGGATTGCTCCAGCCTTGGGCCAGATTATGTGACAATGAGCAGGATGAAATACAGAGGCTCTTGAAGATGCCGGCATTTCGTGTGCTTAATTGCACACGGGCGGTTAAACCCGGTGCGAGAGTAATTGCTACTATTGGCAACGATCCGGATCGCCAGATCCCGGCTTTGGTTATACAAAGATATGGTAATGGGCGTGTCGCAGCATTGACTATCGGTGATATATGGCGATGGGGCATGAAACAGCCTCAAATGCATGAAGA
>CBDURK010000111.1:0-8574 GCA_965369645.1 uncultured bacterium
GGATAAGGAAGAGCCGACTCACTCGTCAGAGACATCCCCGACACCGGCCCGTTGACCGGACAGAAATACGGATACTTCAGACTCTTATGCGCCCGATAGCTCGTAAGCGGCATGTTATTCAGTCGCACCAGCACATTGGCGCCATTGAGATATGCCGTCAAACCCTTAGCCTCCGGTACCGGCTTGGTGTAATCAATCGCACCGGCCCTTTCGCAAGGCAATAATCCCCCAGCCAAACCAAACACAGCCGCCGATCCATGTCGCAAAAAATCACGCCTGCCAATATCCATATCAATATCTCCTCTGGCATTTCCCGTATAACATTGTATATCTTAGCTCAACTACACCGCTGAGCCTCATTGCAGGTAGAATATCAGGTTCAACTCTATTTGTCACCCATCACTTGGGAAATCCACGATTAATCGAAACAGCTATTTTCTTATTTTACATAATTCAGTTATGTTATTATAATCGGAGCTTTATTATTGAGAAGTCCGGATTGTGCGCAGAACGGAAAATATAATATGAATGGATTAGTCACTTACCTTATTTGTAATAGGAGATAAGAAATGAAACGATATATTGCTCTTGTGTTGCTCTGTTTATTCATCGTAAGTACATCTGGATGTACGAAATCCGTCGAAATTATCGCACACCGTGGGGCGTCATACTTGGCGCCTGAGAACACAATGGCATCAGTAATGCTTGGCTGGGAAAAAGGAGCCGATGTTGAGGTGGATGTGTACTTATCGAAAGACTACCGAATTATCGTTATCCATGATTCATCGACCAAGCGCACAGGCAAGACAGACCTTAATGTTAAAGACGCCCACTCCCGGGAACTTCGAAAGCTTGATGTAGGAAGCTTCAAAGCAGCAAAATATGCCGGAGAGAAAATACCGTTTCTCACCGACGTTATCAAGACAATACCCCCCGGACGAAAACTTTATGTTGAAATAAAATGTGGAAAAGAAATTTTACCCATCCTTGAAAAACTTATCACTGAAAGTGGCAAAATGTCCCAAATTGTCATTATAGGATTCGACCTGGAAACAGTGACTTTATCTAAGGAGCTTATTGACGTTCCTACATATTGGCTTAAGGGAACAGAAAAAGATAAAATAACTAAAAAATGGATTCCACACAATCCCCAGCTCGTCCAGATAGCCAAAAATAAAGGCCTCGATGGTCTTGACGTTCATTACGCCGGCGTTACAAAAGAATTTACCGATGCCGTTAAAGCGTCAGGACAAAAGCTCTACGTCTGGACAGTTGATAATCCAAAAGAAGCAATCCGGCTGGTCGAGCTCGGAGTAGCTGGAATAACTACCAATCGCCCCCAATGGCTTAGACAGCAGTTGGAGGATAAAGCATCTACCCGGCAAAAAATGTCCGGCAATTAATTTTCGTGATTTTATTACAGGAGAAACTCCAAGTGAACATGTTGAGAGTTTGGCCTATTGTCTGTCAGTTCGGCGTTGGCGCAGTATTATGCCTCATCGGAATCTGGGGCGGTTTACGAGGAGGATACCTTAACCTTAAAACCTCCGAAGACCGCTGGCTCTTAATAATACTCGTCGCAGGTTTCTTGCTGATGCTGGCCATCGTATGTATCTTTACTTTCCTGGCGCCTAATTGGGCAAACGGAGGAACCTTATGATTGCTCAGGTTATCGGGGGTAAGCTCGACTACACAGTTATGCTTTTCTATTTCGTTGCAGTACTCGGATTCGGCCTGTATTTTGGCCGATATACTAAAAGCACCAAAGACTTCTTTTTCGGCGGACAGAGATTTTCATGGTGGCTTATCTCTTTTTCATGCGTCGCAACAGTCGTCGGAAGCTATAGTTTCATAAAATACAGTACCGTCGGTTTTAAGTATGGCATTTCCAGCACACAGTCCTATCTCAACGATTGGTTCTGGATGCCAATCCTCGTCCTGGTCTGGATACCAATCATCTACTATATGAAAATCCAGTCAATTCCCGAGTATCTTGAAGCACGTTTCGATAAAAAAACACGCATCGCCGCCACGTTTATTATCCTGCTCTACCTCGTCGGATACATCGGTATCAATCTTATCACCTTAGGCAAAACGCTCCACACTCTCCTGGGGTGGCAGATTATGACCGGGGCGATAGTAACAGCAGTAGCGGTGGCCTTATACGTATATATCGGCGGGCAAACGGCCGTTATCATGACCGACCTTATCCAGGGAATAATATTGCTCGTTGCGGGCCTCGGATTGTTCGCTGTTGCCATTTATCACTTTGGCGGCTTTGAAAAATTCTGGGCACTTATTCCGAAAGAACATAAATATGCCTTTTCGGAATTCAACGCGCCGCCAAAGTTCAGTTTTATCGGCATCTATGTCCAGGACGGATTAGCCAACACCGGGGCCCTTATGCTCATGCACCAGGGTTTTATCATGAGATTTCTCTCACTCAAAAGTGTCAAAGATTCTCGTCGGATGGTCGTTTGCTGGATACTCCTGCTGGCTCCCCTTGCTGCCATCGCCACCAGTTGTGGTGGATGGATCGCCAGGGCACTTGTTAACAATGGCGAGGCGTCTATCGATGCTTCGGATTCTTTTGTCAAAGCTGCTAATTTTCTTTGTGCGCCGGGTGTTTTCGGGTTTGTACTCGCCGCCCTCACCGCCGCATTAATGAGTACCGCCGACACTCTTATAAATGCAGTAAGCGCAATATTCGTAAACGACATCTGGAGACCATACGTCAAGCCCGCAAGCAGCGACAAACACTATCTCCGCGTTGCTCGGATAACAAGTCTGTGCGCGGCCGCTCTGGGGCTGGCCCTGGTTCCCGTTTTTATGAAAGACACAATTTACGGGGCGCACAGCATGTTTACCGCCGCCGTCACTCCCCCGGTTCTGACCGCTATCTTTCTCGGGATTATATGGAAACGTTACACCCCAGCCGCGGCTTTTGCGACCATCACGGGGGGGGCGTTGTTGATAGCCATGTCTTTCATCTGGCCGGATATTTTCGTCGGGCCTTTTGATTTCGGAATGGGTCCGGACAGCTATAAGTTCATGCGGGCCTTGTTTGGTTTGTCAGTGGCTGGAACTCTGGGTATTTCTGTAACATTTTTTACCAAACCAAAATCCGATGCAAAATTGAAAGGACTTATCGCCGGAACACAAATTGACGCTATGCATAATTTTAAAGGAGGCCGGCCCAACCTCCGGCCAGGTGAGAAAGTCCGGCTCCGGACCAAAATAGATCAAAGCCTCAAAGGAACGAATACGGTTATCGTTCCCCAATCAGCGCTGGATAAAATGGCTGCCGAGCCGGGCGACCTGTTATATGCCAGCCATATCCGCTGGTGGTATGGAGGGCTGCATTCCGTCCACGTTAAAGCCGGCCCGTCAGCCGATTCTGAACATGATGAATTCATGCTAATCGGTCCGGAAGATGCTGCTACGGCTCCCTTTGCTGAAGGCCAACAAGTAGTACTCGAAAAGATTATGTAATGAATCTTGATAAATTACTCGATACAACCTTTAATTGCCAATGCGGTCGTTCCCACAAGGTTCCCATAAGAAACATTATCTATTCTGAAGATGCCCTCGTACATTTACCTAAGGTGCTGGGCTCCTTCGTTAATGCCCGTAGTTTTGTTCTCGTTGCCGACCAGCGGACCTTTGATATACTCGGTCGCCATGCCCGGGACGCTCTCGAAAAAAAAAGCTGGTCCGTACACAAAATCATTGTCCCTGATGCCGTCCATGGCAGTCCTGTTTGTGACGACACTACCCACAACTGGCTTAATGAACAGCTCCCCCCCGCCGACATCGCCCTTGCAGTTGGTTCCGGCGTAATAAACGACCTCACAAAATGGTCAGCCTTCGAACATGACCTGCCTTACGCCGTTCTTGCCACCGCCGCAACCATGAATGGTTTTACCGCCGCCAATGTCGCTCCCACTATCAAAGGTGTAAAATCTTTAATCCGCGCCCGGTCGCCTCTGGCTGTATTTGCTGTTCCTTCGGTAATTATCAACGCCCCTTCTGTGTTGACCGCCGCAGGCCTGGGTGACACCATCGCAAAACCCCTCAGCACCGCCGACTGGCTCTTTAACAATATCTTTTGCGAAGAAAACTTCTGTCGGTACTGCAGCGAAATTATCAATTCTCTGGAGCCATATTATTTTAACCACCCCGAAGACATCAAGACCCGCCAGCCTGCCTCCATAGAAGCCCTTCTCAACGCCCTTTTGTACTCTGGCATCGCGATGACCATCATCGGTACCTCCGCACCGGCTTCCGGCGGCGAGCATCTTCTAAGCCATACCCTTGACATGATATCGAGCATCGACGGCGTTCCTCACGACCTTCATGGCCGTCAGGTTGGCATCGGCACTATATTTGCCGCTGCCATATATGAACGAATCTTCCAAATTGAAACTCCCAAATGTCTCTCTTTCCCCTCTGGCATTGACAGTACTTTCTGGGGCCCCCTCGCCGAAAATGTCCGCCTGCAATATGAACTGAAGAAGCCTGCGCTTCACACTATTCGCGAAAAACTAACCGATGTTGTAACATGGCAGACATTTATTGCTGCCGCCCGCGAGCAGGTTCGCTCTCCTAACGAAATCAAGAGCTGCCTCAAATCCGCCGGTGCCGCACACACATTTGCCGACATTAAATGCTCACGTGAGCGGTTGTTATCCGCCGTCCTCCACATGCCTGAAATTCGAAAACGCCCCACGATTATTGACCTCGCCTGGATGCTCGGCATCCTTCCCGATTCCGCTGATGAAATCATAGATACTTGGCTCACAGCCTGATTTACTTTAGAATGATCTTTTTGGAGACAGGACATGAAAATAAATATTTCTTTCACAACAGCAACCATCATATTATTAATATTCGCCTCTCTTTCGACAAATGTTCGTACTTACGCAGCAGACAACTTCGATCAATCGATTGAGATGCCTGCCGAAGTCCTCCGTGACAAAATCCGAGGCGGCCTACTCGGCCAGTTACTCGGCAATCTAAACGGCCTTAAACACGAGATGAAATATATCAACACCCCCGGCAATGTAAAAGAATATGTCCCCGCCCTTCTCGAAGGCGCCCGAACCGATGACGACACAGACCTGGAATGGGTCTATATCGTCGCAATGCAGCATAACAACACCATCCTACTGTCCCCTCATCTGATCACCCAATTATGGAAGCAGCGAATCAACAATCGTATATGGTGCTCCAATCAATATGCCCGCCAACTGATGGACATAGGTTTCCAGCCGCCCCAAACAGGCAGCATTGTTTTTAATCCATGGGCCAATTTCAATATCTCCGGCCAGTTTATCTGCGAGTCATTCGGCCTTCTCGCCCCTGCAATGCCCCAAACAGCGGCCCGAATCGGTCTGAATTACACCCATGTGACAATAGACTCCGAACCGGCCCAGACAACACAATTATTCACAACCATGATAGCTACAGCATTTATAACAGACGACATGGATAATATCCTCGAAGCCGGCTTAAAAGCTATCGACAAAAACTGCGCTATTCGAAAAATCGTAAATGATGTCCGCAAATGGCATCGCTTATACCCAAAAGATTGGCGCACCACCCGCAAACTTATTAAAGAAAAGTACAGCCTGCACGGCGGCCAGATGCGCGATAGAAACGGACATGAACTCAATACCGCCTCGACCATGGCGGCCCTTCTTTACGGACAGGGAGACTTCGTTAAAACCCTTATCACCGCATTCAATTTCGGCTGGGACGCCGACAACAATGCAGCTACTTCCGGCACAATCATCGGAGTAATCAAGGGCTACCGCTGGATGATGCAGCAAGACTGGAAAATAGTTGACCGCTATCATAATACAACACGAGATGACATGCCTATGGACGAAACAATAACCAGCTTCGCCGATAGAATTATCGACCTGGCTGAGCGTGTAATTATCGAAAACGGCGGCCGAAGGAAAATCCTCTCCGGCCAAATAGTCTATCAAATACCTGCCGAAACACCAAAGAACATCGTCCCCCTGCCCAATCTTACCGACCAGATAGCCCGCTTGCAGCTAAATATGAAATCCGCAATCAAAAACACAATAACAAACGAAAGCAACGACCGAAAACTCGCCCACGCCGCTTATTCAGCAATCTGCCTCGATCTCGCTAAAAGCCTCAACCAAAACCACCCCGAACAATGGTCCAAAGCATTAGATGCCCTAAACAAATACCCTAAAGTAGTGCAGGTCCTCTTCTTCCACAGCCCCTTCACCGAAGGCGAACAACTCCGCAAAAAAGCCCTAACCGCCGGCCTAAAGCAACCCAAAAGAAAAATAAAAATATGGTAGAAGCGGTTCCAAAACTGATTTCGTCGCAGATATTGAGTTTTTAAACAGATTCTCAATCCTCTATACGCAACACACGATATCCACAATATAGGGGCAATCCCGTGTTGTTGCTCCGCCTGCCCTCCTTTCTACTGCCCTCCTCATCTCGACCGGAGTGAGCATGTCGGCGGCAATCTCAAATTCTAAACTTGACTGCTGTAAAGTTCTGTGTTATCTTCTGACCCTAAATGTGTGAGGCACCTTGAGCCTCTGATTAATAATGATGTCTGAAAATGGGCGTATTGATAATAAGTTGTTGTACTGTTGCTGGCCAAACTGGGAAATCAGCCCATTGTGGGTCAAAATAGTTATGAAATCAATCATAAATAAACATAACCTATTCGGTTCAGGCCCTTGCCTGTAAGGCACGTCAAAATAATGATTAAATCGATTCTACAGAGTTCGCATACTTTTCATGTTCCCGTAATGGGCACCGGTTTCACAATCGACACGCCGTTACGAATAGCAAAATATGGCATTTCGTCCGTTATTTCACTGGTGGATGATACCCTCGTCGAGCAGATGCGCAAGTTCCACTGCGAAAAAGCCGGTCAGCCGTACAAAGAGATTACTGATGGTAATGACGATGCGCGCGCCCTGCGTATTACCGCTTATCTGAATCTCATGGATCGCCTCATCAAGCCCCAGGTCGAAGCATTACAAGCTGCGCCTTTTGAACCCGGCAGCCAGATCACCCGCTACTTCGAGTTACTGCCCGCCTCGCCTCTAAAGCAGGCTTATCTTGATATGCTGGAAAATACCGACCCGAAGGAAAAAGAACAGTTACAGGCCGCACTACGCACGCAGGCGGTACCGGGCGGTATCGATGTCAATATTATGACCAAACTTAATCGAGATGTGTACCGCAAGGGCGAAAAGCTGCCGCCGGAATTTTCCGACGCCTTGTCAGCCCTGCGGGGTTTTGCTCTTAGCACCGTGAGCTCTTCGATAATCTTCTCGGCAGGTATGAGTCCGCATTTATACAGCTACATAACCCGGTTCGACGATTTCTTCCCTGACGAAAATGGTTTTTTGAAAAAGAAGGTTGTACTCAAGGTAAGCGATTATCGCTCAGCTATGATCCAGGGCAAATTCCTGGCCAAGCGGGGGATATGGATCTCGGAGTATCGCATCGAATCAGGTCTTAATTGTGGCGGACATGCTTTTGCCACAAAAGGCGAGTTGATGGGCCCGATCCTGGAAGAGTTCAAACAAAAAAAGACCGAGCTTACCGAAAAACTCTACCCCATCTATATCAAAGCTCTTACCACCGGCGGCCGCGTAACGCCCGATGAACCTCACCCCGTACGCATTACGGTCCAGGGCGGAATCGGCACCACAGCAGAAGACCAGTTCCTGATGCGATATTATAATGTCGATGGCACCGGCTGGTGCACACCATTCATGCTGGTTCCAGAAGTAGCCAATGTCGATAAAGATCATCTGGAAAAACTTGTCCGCGCTACCGACGAGGATGTACAACTCACCGATAGCTCGCCACTGGGCGTTCTCTACTGGAACCTGCTCAATTCGAGTTGCGAGCTTGCCCGTATCCGGCGAATAAAGGATGGCAGGCCAGGCGCCCCTTGTCCCAGGAAATATGCCGTCACTAATACCGAGTTCACCAAAATTCCGATATGCACCGCTGCACGCGCTTACCAGAAACTCAAACTCGAACATCTTCCTAATGAAGGTTTTTCTGATACTCAGCTCGCCGTGGTAAAGGAAGATATACTCGCCAAAGGCTGTATCTGCCATGAGCTGGGCGCTTCCGTCAAGATAATGCATAATATAGAATCCGATGTCTTCCCTACGATCTGTTGCGGCCCGGGTATAACAGATTTTTCCAAAGTTGCTTCTTTAGAGGATATGGTCGGACATATCTATGGCCGTTTGTCCCTGCTGACAAATCCTCAGCGACCGCACATGTTTGCACGGGAACTAAAAATTTACATCGACAACCTGCGCAAAGAGATTGAAAAGTACTCGTTGGAACTGTCCGTGCGCACACCGAAATACTTCCACGAAGTAAAGAATAACCTTCTCGATGCGATTGTCTATTACCGAAACCTGGCCACAGAGTTTACCAAAGAAATACAAATTAAGTTCCTGGACGATCTAAAAAACCTGCACGAAGAACTCAATGCTATTTCCTGGACGGAACTAACCGAGCAATGCAAGAAGTAACATCCTA
>CBDURK010000112.1:0-8547 GCA_965369645.1 uncultured bacterium
GCCACAAGTAAAGATAGCACGACAGTAAATAAAACTCTTTTTTTCATTAATTTCTCCTTATAGAATTATCGAAGTATGATAAACCCATCGAAGTGAAAGCGGGTATTATATGCGAAGGCGGGATATTGTCAAGTGCTGTGGACAGAAATTGTCAAATATGAGAATATATTATTAAAAAATCAGAGATATTTGTTAAAAAAAGAGCAAAAAAACTCTAAAAAAGCCAATCACTTACGTCAAGAAAAGAGAGTATAGATGTTATTATAAATCCGGATCGGCCGGTTCAATGCCGACCTTCTGCGTCAATAAAGACGCAAAAAAAATATGATATACAGGAACTCAGGCGCTTTCTGAAGTCTCGATACGGGCAAGAGATTACGATGACAATAAAACGTGGTAAAGAAGTAAGAAAAGTCTCTTTCCTTCTTGAAAAGAAGATAGGATACTTTTTTATAGCAGAACAGACTCGAATTCCACAGATGACGTTACTTTTCCTCCTCTACGAAGCCTGCCACACCATGTATCATCCAGGGAACATTCGGATCGGCAGGCTCACGTTTTACTCTCACAAACAATTTGCGCTCCGTAACAAGCCGATATCCTCGTTGGCTCATGCAATCTTCCATTAACTCAAACTCCTGCTTGCCGAGTTCCTCCCAATCAGAAGAGTATCTTTTCATCTCCTCGTAACATTCCAGGTTGTCCTGTTTACATTCTTCAAAAGTCTTGCCCTCCTGGTACCAGTAAGTGGCACAGCCCGAAAAAAAGCACAACAGAAGAACCATTAATGTGGCGATTCCCATGTATCTATTCATCATTTAACCTTTCGAAATACATGCCCTTTTATTTCATTCACTACTACCCTTTGAGGCCGCGGAAAGCCTTTGGAAAAAACAGTTTGAGAAAAGTCATGCACCGTCATGAAAACACCTATTAAAATTCTAACTGTATACCCGTATATACCCTGGAATCAGTATCATCATCACCCGGATCTATAATCGACTGGGTTTCATGCAGTACTCCGAACAGCAGACTTATATCCGATTCCTTTGAGAGCTTATATCGCCAGTTCAAGCTCGACCTTGTCCTGTAGTCATCGAAATCCGTTATTACAGGAAAAAACCACATGCTTGTTTCGATAGTCTGCTTATTGGTTAATTCCCATACAAAGTCAATGCCTGCAAGTCCTTCAAACTTCAAGTTACTATTCTTTGAGCCCCATTCTTTACGGCCGCCAGCACCGAGTCTGAAGTTAAGCAGCACATCATCAGATTCGATTAAACTATAGCCCGGCCCTATCTGCAAATTTATTCTTTTCTCCCATGACTCAAATTCGTCATAATCGAAACGGCCTGATCCGAAAAAGAACCATTGCGAACCCGGATTGAGCCAGTCTTTCAAATAGCCAACTGTGATTTCGTTGTCAGTAACTTTGCCAGTATTTTTTTTGTGGTAATAAGCCCCATCAAGTTTCATTCTCTCATTAGGAAGTGTCCGTTTTATATGCGTTCCAAGGCGAGTAGTCTCTTCATTGGTATTACCGGAAGTTGTATTCATTGAGAAGTCAAGGGCAAAAGACCATTTTTGCTTTTTGAGTCTTCCTGCCATAGAGTTCAGCCTTCCGAATTCAGGCTCGAACCATATCTTTTCGTCTTCCTCAACTTTTGTTTGCTGGTAATCCTGCAGTTTAACGACTGCGACGGTTTCTTCAGGCTTTTGCATGTTGAATTCCACGGTGGACGATAAAATTAGCTGGTCTTTAGAAACTTCCTGGCTCATTTTTTCTTCAGAACTTTTGGCCTCTGGTTTGTATGCGGCGAGTGAGAGTATTAGGTCTTTTGTTATTGTAATTTCTCCAAGAACATCGTGGACAATTGTTACACTTGCTATTTGGTCTTTTGGAATTTCAAGTTTCCCAAGAACCTTATGAACCAGGATAATTGTCGAATCCGTCTTTTCTTTTATTTTACCGTATATAGTATCCCCACGCACTAGAATCACTGTTTCAACCTCTGATTTGCCCGCAGCAAGTGAGAATAGTTGATCTTGGGGGATTTCAATTTCTCCGAGAACATCGTGGACGACTGTTACGCTTGATATTTGGTCTTTAGGAATTTCAAGTTTTCCGAGAACTTTATGAATAAGAATGATCGACGAATCCGTTTTTTCTGTTATTTTAGCATGTATAGCATCCCCTGGTACTAGAACTACTGTTTCAGCCTGAGCGGATACTGATAATAGAAAACAAAGTAATGAAAATTTCAAAAACTTCATTTTAAGTTCCCTTATACTCAAGGTTTAGTATTTATGTCCCTAGTAAGGGGCATTTCATTAAAACCTCCTTTGACTTGGCGCTACTTTGAAACGCGCACGAGTTCAGATCAATTCATCATCCTATATCGAACATTTTTCTACAGTTCTTTATGAGAAAACGTCATCTGTAATCAATCAATTCCCGATACTGAAATGGACCGGAAAGATTTCTACTGCTCTGGTTCCTAGCTGTATTAGAACTCATTTCTTTGTATGACACAAGTCTTAAATGTGTTCTTACTGCTTGGATATCAGGCAAAGAAGATAAGTGGAGTATCTGAAAAAAAACTTCAAAACCAGTACAACAAACCCAGTGGGATTGGTTTTATCTTATCAGTGTATTGGATGACTATAAAAGCGAACTATACTATTCCTGTATGTACTTTTCTGTCGGTTTTGTATCGGTTGTGAGTTGGTCGTGAATATAGGTACGAGTAGGTCATCTTTATTGGTATGCAAATAACCTTTATAAGTGCAGGAGAGACAAATGATTGCAACCACCATTTCGACCTTTTAAGCCGTAGGTCTTGGGTTCGAGCCTCAACACTCTCATTTTTTTTGTCAATGTATGATTTATAATTACTTGTCTCATTTCTACACTTATCCAATTTCCTATAATCCTAAAATCACTTGAAACACATGATACAAAGGCGCTTTTTCAAAGAATATTGACTGAGAATCAGGTGAGTGCCATAATAACTCCGAGAGCTCATGTTTCGTACGATTGAACCAGTTCTCGCTGGCGCCTGGATCAGTACAGGCAATTTCGAAACAGATGATACTATTAAGATATTACAATTGGTTTATGAAGCAAGCTTATATAAATCATTGGATGACAAGTAGGATAGCGTTTTAGCATGGATACCGAATGAACGAAAATTACATGTCTTTTTTATAGTTTTTTTGAGATTTCTTAAATTTTCCTGAGAGAAATTCTCTATAGTCCTGTTAACAACAGACGAAACAGACTGCAAGATAGGCCTTTATATTTTCAGTTATTTTTGCTTTCTGCGTTTATTATTCGACTTCAATGCCGGCGGCTTTTTTGGCGGATTCTACAGTATTGTAAAGCAGCATAGTTATTGTCATCGGACCTACACCGCCCGGGACTGGGGTAATGAATGAGGCCTTTTCCTTCACAGCCTCGAAATCCACATCACCGACAAGACGATAGCCTCTTTTCTTTGAGGCATCCTCGACGCGATTGACTCCGACATCAATTACCACCACGCCTTCTTTAAGCATATCGGCGGTGACGGTATTTGGGCGGCCGGCTGCGGCGATGACAATATCCGCTCGCTTTGTGTGATAGGCCAGGTCTTTGGTGCGGGTATGGCAGACGGTTACGGTTGCATTGGCGTTGGGCTTTTTCTGGATAAGCATATTTGCCAGAGGTTTGCCGACTATATTGCTTCGTCCTACGATTACTACCTCGGCTCCCTCAATAGTTACGCCGCTGCGTTTCAAAAGCTGGATAACACCGTGCGGCGTGCAGGGCAGAAACGCCTTTTCGCCTACCACCATTTTGCCC
Source organism: uncultured bacterium (assembly GCA_965369645.1). Classification (GTDB taxonomy): domain Bacteria; phylum Planctomycetota; class Phycisphaerae; order Sedimentisphaerales; family Anaerobacaceae; genus NIOZ-UU13. Next base: position 3,845 of record CBDURK010000112.1, read on the forward strand.
ACATTTACAGGATGAAATCCATCAACATCTTTGGCGGGATCAATTGCAAGCAGTACCTCTGCCTCGTTAAGACCCTTCGGCAAGGGCAACTGGACAAGAATGCCGTTGATTTTCGGATCCTTGTTCATCTTCTCAACCAGTGCCATCAGTTCTTCCTGTGATGTTTCGGCAGACAGGCGGTTATTGTCGGAATAAATTCCAATATCATCGCAGGCTCGTTCTTTCGCCCTAACATAAGACTGCGAAGCGGGGTCTTCACCTACCAGTATAACTCCAAGCCCGGGAACGATGCCCTTTTCTTTTAGCTTGGCTACTTCTTCCTTCAATTCCACCCGCATATCAGCGGCCACTTGTTTGCCATCTATAATTTGTGCAGTCATCGGTCACTCCAGACTAAAAATCAAAAATTAAAAATCAAAATTGAGGAGTTAGCCTTTGGCTGACGACTTCCTTAATTTTGCATTTTGCACTTTTATTATATTCAAATTAAAACAGCCCTTGAACCTTACCGGTTTTTACATCCACATCGATGCGGCGGTAAGCCGGATTCGATGCAGTGCCGGGCATCAGCTTAATCGTTCCGGATACCGGCACGATGAAGCCTGCTCCTTTGTAAACAAGGATGTCACGAATTGGAAGTTCCCAGCCGGTTGGCCTGTTCTTTAAGTCAGGATCATGCGATAAACTAAGATGCGTCTTAACCATACAGGTCCCTAACGTTTTGCAGGTTGGGTCGGCTTCCATGGCTTTGGCTTTGGCCAGTGCCTCGTCACTATAAGTTACGCCGCTCGCACCATATACTTCTTTGGCGATTAGTTCGATACGTTTTCTAAGTGGAGTTTCCAGCTCATAAAGGAACTTGAAGTTATTAGGTTCGCTACTTGCCTCCATGACTGCTTCAGCAATTTCGATTGAACCATCGCCGCCTTTGAGCCAGTGTTCGGAAACCGCAGCTAAAGCTCCGTTTTGCTCTGCGATTTTTCTTACCAAGGCAATTTCGGCTTTTGTATCGGTGTAGAAGCTGTTTACGCAAACGACTGGGCGAACACCACTTTTCTTTACTGTTTCGATGTGGGCGATCAGGTTTTCACAGCCTTTTTCGACCAGTCCGAGATTTTCACTGGTGTATTCGGCGCTTAGAGGTATGCCTGGTTTCACCGCAGGTCCTCCACCGTGCATCTTGAGAGCGCGAATAGTTGCCACAATAACAACCGCGTCGGGTACCAAGCCTGACATGCGGCACTTCAAATTCCAGAATTTCTCGAAGCCGATATCGGCGCCGAAGCCACTCTCGGTCACAAGGTAATCGCCCAGTTTTGTTCCAATCCTGTCTGCGATAACCGAACTTTGGCCGATAGCAATATTTGCAAATGGGCCGGCATGAACAAATACGGGCTGGCCTTCAATGGTCTGGAGCAGGTTCGGGTTTATCGCGTCGGCCATCCAGGCGGTCATCGCGCCGTCAACTTCGAGGTCGGCAGCGGTAACTTCGTTGCCCTTTTTATCGTAGGCCACGACTATTTTAGCCATACGCTCTCTCATGTCTTTTAAGTCTTTGGCAATGGCCAGTATTGCCATGATTTCACTTGAGACGGTAATTTGAAAACCGGAATCCATCTCGAAGCCGTCCATTTTTCCGCCTCGTCCGATCCTGATATCCCGCAGTGCCTGGGCACAGAAGTCCATTGCCCATTTCATCTGCACACGTTCAGGGTCAATATCTAATCGTTTTAGATTACTTTTAGCCAGGCGGGCATCGTCATAATTGCGTTCGTGCTGCATACGTGAGGTCAGTGCGACCATAGCCAGATTGTGGGCATTCGTAATACAGTCGATATCACCTGTCAGGCGGATAGAGAAGGGCGTTAGTGGAATGCACTGTGCCAGACCTCCGCCGGCCGCTGAACCTTTAATGTTGAAGGTTGGACCACCACTGGGCTGCCTAATTGCACCGACGACGCGTTTTTTCAGTTTTCCGAGGCCTTCTATAATACCGATCGCGGTGGTTGTTTTGCCTTCACCAAGAGGCGTCGGTGTGATAGCTGTAACGTCAATGTACTTTGCTGTGGGAGTGCCCTTTAGGCGGTCAAGGGCTTGTTGGTAATCGACTTTAGCCAGCTGTCGTCCCATCGGAATAAGCTCACTTTCCTTCAATCCCATCTCCTGGGCCAGTTGGCTAACAGGTTTCATCTCTTCTTCGGCAGCTTCTGCAATCTCCCAATCCTTCATTTTGGTTGCGTCAAGTTTCATAGGTATTCCCTCGTATATTGTAATATTGGTTAAGTCTGTTACAAGACGTTTATATTTTATACTCAACCCTGTGAAGACGGGAGCTTTTACAGGGGTACCATATTATCCTCGAAAACTGCCGAAGCAGGTATAACCGTAATGCTTTTTTTTTACACTATTATGCTATTTGAGTATTTGCGGTCCCGCTCGGTTGCGTTATCTTATATATGTCAAATTAACCTTTGTTTGCCGAGCTATAGACCTTCAGGAAAGAGTCTGAATATATTTGCTTATCCATCAGCAAATCAGACGTGGCTACGACGTTCATCAAGGCCTGGTCGAATACGTCGGCAATAGCTGAGTCCAGACCGCGAGAAATTGCCATAGCAAGAAATACTCGGTTTATCAGGCTTCTTTCCGAGGCTCCCTGGGAAAGATTTGACAGTCCAATTGTCATGTGCGGGGGCGGATCAGACAGGTATTGTATCTGGTCCATTGCAGCTAAGATATTGCCGGGTTGGGATTGGGCGTTCGGTACTTTTACAGGCAAAACAATAGTGTCGATAAACAGCCGCTGGGTATCAAAACCTTTTTCCATAGCCTTTGATACGATCTCTGCGGCTATGGCTACGCGGGTATCGGTATCCTGGGGGACGCCGTTTTTGTCCATGGTAAGGGCTATAAGATTAGCTTTCGGGCCCGCCTGATTTGCCATTTCCACATATTTATCGAAAACTTCTTCGTCACTTTTCTTATTCAAAGGAGTTGAGTTTAGCAGGACACCATTCTCGGCGTTAATGACCTTTAATCCTGCGGCAATAACATCAGGTTTTTGTGAATCGAGGCATATTGGTGTAGAGCAGGTTTCCTGAATTGTCTCGACCAGCCATTGAATCGTTCCTTCCTGGTCAGCCGCGGCGGTACCTACGTTCACATCCAGATATGAAGCTCCGGCCTCCGTCTGTTTTTGAGCTAAGTCCTGAATGACTTTCTTATTTTTATCTGCGATAGCCTGTTTAACATCAAGGAACATCCCATTTATTCGTTCTGCAATTAATATCATATTATTATTTTCCTTTCCCCTTGTATGGGTAAATCAATATCGTTGCCCCTATGATTTTTTATTTTTGCCTGATCTGATTGATGAAATCCTTGACGGTAGCGGCGGCTCTGGGATGCCGGATCCTAATTATATCAACACCGGCCTGAAGCAAACAAACGGCAGTGGCAACCTCCCACATGGGTCCCCGGTCCTCAGGCGGTCCCCATTCTGGTGTGTCTGTTATCTTGGCTTCTTTGGCTCGCCATGATTCATACCCTACGTCACATATTACCGGCATTGCCATCATCTTGTCACCCGATAGAGCGGCGATGCGCTGGCGTTCCTGAATCGAATAGGCGTATTCTATTCCATACCCCAGCGCTCCAGTGGACTGGAACGTTACTATTCGTTCCAGCGGGAAGCCCATATCAGAAGCTAAGATATTGATCTGTTTGGCGATGTTTATATCGAGAGGGGCCTGAGTGATGAGGTAATGGCCATCAGCTAAAGCAATCGCGGTCAGGGATTTGTAATTGTCCTCTGTGACGGCCCCAATGAGACATTTTTCACCTTTTGCCGCACCGCTTACTTTAGGCATGACCTGATTGTCTTTTTCGTCATTTCCACAGCCCCAGAGTACAAGAGGTACCCCGACTGCTTGTAAGACTTCTTCGGTAACCTTGACGGCGTGGGCGGCGTCTTTATCTCCCTTATCCGGATGAATGCCTTCGAATTTTACGCAAATAAGTTCTGCTCCAAACTCTTCTACACACTTTTTGGCCCAATCGCCCGGGCTGTTCAGTACGTCTTTATAAGGCTCAAGCAGGACATCGGGCCAATCTTCGGGCTTACTGTCCAGAACGTCCATGGCAATAACCGGTTTTTCGCCGGCATCGGCCGAAGAGCCGCCATAAACGACATTACTTGCTCCGCCTATGGTCACCGTTGAGGTTCGAGTGCCGCCGTTTTCTTTGGTCGCGCCAAGCGTCAGGCGGTTTACTGAGCCGGAAAAACTATCTGCAATTTCAGGAACTGGCATTTTAAGACCTCCAATAATAGTTTATCGTTTATAGTTCAGGGTTCGTAGCCTGCGAACTCAAAACTAACATATCTTCTCTTCGAGTATTTTACGCACCATTGAAAAAGCGGGACTGTCATTTGCAAGGTCAAAGATTGTCTTGTCCTGCATCGAGGCATCAAAAACTGCCTTATCATAAGGTATATGTCCGAAGTTGTCTATACCGTCTATTTCTTTATCGCTCTCGGACCTGTTCCATATAATGCCTTTTTGCTTTATGTCGATTGGCAATTTTCTGGAAAGGTCGAAAATCCTCTGAGCCGTGAGGGTGCCGATGATATTTGGTTCTGCAACGATGCACAGCAGGTCAACGTTATTGGTGGTTCGGCGGGAAAGATGCTCCATTCCCGCCTC
>CBDURK010000113.1:0-8508 GCA_965369645.1 uncultured bacterium
TATATTGGACGAATATATCGCCACACTTAATCTGACAGAGGGGCCAAACAGATTATTGTTTAAGCTCGTAGGCAAGCACACAGAATCTCAGGGTCTTGGTTTGGACCTTACAAATATCATTTGCCAGCGGGTGGATTAAGCAAGCTGTTTTATGTAAAAGGGTGTTTCTATGAAGCGAAGATACAGAATCCTGCTTCTCTTGACGGCTCTTTTTATTATTGTCGCCGGATGTTTTGTGATTCTTGTGGGACCCTGGCCCACGTACAAAAGCGGCTTTGAAGATAAGCCCTACTACAAGGAGGCCCTTGCTGCAATTGAACAATATATAGAACGCTCTTCTCATAGTTCCAACATCAGTCAGTTCGAAGCGGGCTGGAGTTCACGCTCTATCACACCTCCAACAGGTACTCCCCTGGCAGGATTTGGAGACCGCAAAGGCAAACCTTCGACCGGTGTGCACGATGAAATCTTTGTAAAGGCATTGGCGGTCAGCGACGGCTCGGACACGGCCGTTATTGTCGGGGCGGATATGCTGATTGTCCCCGAGAACGTGGCCGAGCTGGTTCGGGCCAGTGTCTCAAAGCAGACGCCACTTACGGCAAATGAAATTCTCTTTAATGCCAGCCACAATCATTCCGGTCCTGGCGGATTTGCCCCCGGCTTTGCTTCAAAAGCCTTCAACGGTCCATACGACCCGAACATACCGGTTTTTTTGGCAAGAGCTTTCACAGAAGCCATAGTAGAGGCTTACCGGTCGCTTGAGCCGGCAAAAATTGCACATGGCGGGCTGGACGCTCCTGAGTACATCAGAAATCGCACACGCAAAGATGGCCCGGTTGACAGTGAACTAAGCTTCATGCTCATCGAACAAAAAGACGGAGATCGCTGCTTCGTGATAAGTTACTCTGCACATCCGACTATTCTTGGCGCGGACAACATGAAGTTTACAGGAGAATATCCGGGCTTCCTTATGCGTCGTATTACTGAGCGAACAGGTTCGGAGGCGATTTATCTTGGCGGAGCTGTTGGCAGTATGAGTCCCCGGCCCCCGGAGGGAGAGAATCCTTTTGAACGCTGCCGCGCCATGGGTGAAGCGTTGGCGGATAAAGTTTTGGAAGCGGTTTCAGATGCAGGAGCATTCAAAGATAAAGTGGACGTTGCATCCATCGGATATTCTGTTCAACTGCCGCCGTTTCAACTGCGTCTTAGTAAAAACTGGCGTTTATCGAAATTCCTGTTTCCGATTCTCGGCATTGATGCCGACGGCTGGATGCATGCTGTGCGCATTGGAGATATTGCATTGGTGGGCACGCCAGCCGACTATTGCGGGGAAATCAGCATAGACCTGAAGTCACGGACACAAAATTGTGTTGACGATCTATGGGTGCTGGGCTTCAACGGTGATTATGTTGGATACATATCGCCGGACAAATACTATTACGACAAAGATGAGAAAGGCGGATACGGATATGAACGGGGCGTTATGTCGTGGATTGGGCCGAACCAGGAAGCTTTTACTGTTTCGCTCATCACGCACATGATTGATGCCTTATTTGCTGAATCTCACAAGAATTATTAATTGAAATCCGACAATTGAAATATTTATTGTCTGCTATCTACCTTTTCAGTCGCAGCTTAGTGAAGATTGCTTGGCGAACGTCACTCATCTTGCCCTGTTCCTTCCAAAATGTTAAGGCCTTGATGGTGGTGGTGTGGGTAAGTGTAATGGGTCCAGTATATACAGTTGAAAGTGTGGTTGGTTCGGTTCCATCGAGTGTGTAATGTATCCGCCCAATACCATTTCGGTCGGCAAGTTCAACCTGCATTGAAATGTCAAAATTCCGTTGTGGCGTCAATATTATTGGCGGACTGTAATAATCTCGCGGGGCAAAAGCCAAAGAGCTTTGAAGCGAGTATCCGCAGGTACACCCGGAACTGGATTCCGGTACAAGAATTAAGCCGCTTGCAGGAATTATATTAAGCCAGCAGCCCGGCCGAGAGACTTGAGTCAACTGGATTCCCCTGGTGATATCGACTTCTATCGGATACATGCGTGGGTTCGAACCTCGACCGTAAAGGTAATAGGCCGAACCAGTCAGTCCACCGCAGCCGTGGCCACCGCGATAGACGTGGTATTTCTTCTTCTCTCCGGTATGGAGATCAAAGGCATAAGGTCGCGAATAGAGAGTCCGCCCATTGATAACCGGATGCTGCCATTGTTCGCCGTGTGAGCCGCCTGTACCGAATGGTTCGGTACCGGCAACATTCAAACCTATGTAATCAGTCTGCCACTTTTTTTCTCCCGTATCGGCGGCAAAAGCGAACAGACCGTAATTCACGAGATTTTCCTTGTTGTATGTGCCGGTGAACAGTAGTGTGTTTTCGGAATAATTGAGAAACATAATATGTTCGTATGGAAACTTGAAGGGGCGTTGCCATATTTTGGCGCCGGTTTCTACGTCGAGTGCTACAATGAACAGGTTCTTGTCACAGAATTTGTCGATTCGGAGCCGACCGTCATCGTCCTTCATTATTTCCGGATTTCGGCATTCTGCGAAATAGATTCGCCCATCACCGACAGTAATGGCACTGTTCATGATCGTTCCGTCTCTGTAGGTCCATCGGACCGCACCGGTGTGCCGGTCCATGGCAAAGAGATAATCACTTACGATAACTGATCTGAAGTCACCTTCCAGTACGTGGCTTCCGTTATCAGGTTTGCCGTGAAAATCCTGTTTGTAAAATGAGGCCCTGACTTTCTGGCCAGTACCTAAGAGGAAATCGCCAAGGTGATTCATGTAACCCCAGTCATGTTTGTAACGATCATCCAATTGGGGGGCTTTGAGAGTTACTTTGCGTACACCGGTAACAACATCGACGGCCCAACACTGATCCTCAGCAGCAATATAAACGTATTCTTCTGTGACCAGCATGTGGCCGCTGTCCTTAAGCGCACCGATACGTCTTGAGTTTGGCACATCAAGCTGCCAAAATTCTGTACCGTTATATGCATCAACACAGATGATACTATCGATAGCAGGAACAAAGATGCGTCCATCCTTCACTAATGATGACATCGGCCGATGGTGGCGGTCAATTATTGACCGAGGCCCGGGTTTACCGAACCATTGCAGGGACATCGGTCCGCGGAGCCGGTCGCCGCTGCAGGCCGTATGGGCGGCGTCTGCATAAAGCTGGGCCCAGTCTCTGCTACCCAGGATGGCCTCGCGCCTGATAACTGCCCATAATCCATTGTCTCTGTTGATTCTCCAGCCTGGAATAGTTGCGTCATTGAGCCAATGTTCAAGGCTGGATGATTTGAGTTTAATCCCTTTCCTGTCGGTTGCTTTGAATTGCCCGATAATTGCCGTACCACCACATGGCCTAAGCACGCGGAACATCTCGGCTGCGGATGGGGGCAACTCACCTGAGAGCAGTGTGCGCTCGCAGACGATTAGGTTAGCGAAGTAGGCTGGATACGGAAGCTCATCCAGCTTGCCGTGATGTACGGTAATCCTGGAACCGTAATACCCGGCTCTGTGGAGTTTTTTGCGAGCTGTGATTACTTTCTGAGCATCTTGCTCGACTGCGATAACCTGTAATTTCGTGCGTTTGGCGATTTCGTATGCAAGACGACCTTCCTCGCAGCCAAGCACCAGACAATATCCCTGATGTATATTTGCCTCATCAACGATTTGCTGAGCGGCCAAAGAGTACATATCAGTTAAATCATCCTGAGCATAGGGTTCAATGTCAGTTCCTAAATGGACGAGTTCAGGTTTCCCGGAAGATATGTTCGGGCGATTGGTGAAGCAGTGAATCGTTCCTTCGTCGGTGCTGACGAATAATCGCCCATTTGCAACGCTTAATCCGTAGGCATCACCGTTAACAGATGCGCTCCATGACTCGCGGCCGTCGGCAGTACTCAGCGCCACGACTTCATCTCTTCCACCGATAAACAGCGTACTGCCAGCCATAATGAGTGAGTATGTATGACCGCAGGCGTGCTTCCAGATGAAGCATTGTTCCAGTGATTCCCTGTTTTGTCTAAGAGAAAGCTGGATATTACGCAAGTCGTCCTTAAGCTTATTTACCAGAGTGTTTTTCTTAGCAAGTTTCTTAAGCTGATCGCTAATCTGTTTTTGCCGGCGGTTGAGAGTTATTCTTTGCTTTGAAAGTGCAAGGTATTTCCTTCGATCAATCGCAGTAAGTCCTTTCTCCGATTGCATATATGCCATATGACCTTGAACGACCATACGCATCCCGCCAAATGTTGCTATCGACTCTTTCGTTGTGACATCGGCAGCATTGAGTTGTTTGGGGCCTCGGCCGGGCCCTGTCACAAGAGTGTTTTCTGTTAATAGTGTATAAGCTCCGCCGGCACTGCCAAATTCACCGCGGAACGTACCGTTTTCACGTGAAAAAGACACAGGGCCTGTCCGTCCCGTCGGTACATACAGATTTTGAGTCGATGCAAGCATATAGCCTTGTGGTGAGACATTAAGTTTTTGCTGCCAAAGAACCGCCCCGCTTTCAGCATTCAAAGCAAATAATGACGTTCCGTGAATCGGAAACAGGCCCGCTGCGAAAAACACCTTACCTGCATCGACTACCAACCCGGTCCGAACGGACGACAACGATATCATCCGTCCATTGCCAGGGGCCATGCTATTTTCAGCAGCAACGTCAAATTTCCAAATCAATGAGCCGTCATCAGTTGAAAGGCAATATACGCAGCCGTCGTCAGATCCAACGTAAAGTCTCTTTCCAACTACAACAGGAGCCAGTCGGACAGGTCCGGCAGTGGAGAATACCCATCGCACTTTCCCGGTGTTGGCGTCCAGAGCGTAAACACTAAAGTCAGCGGAGGAAGCAAAATAGACAGTATCACGGACAGCCACGGAATGAAAGGCACGGTCGTAAATTACGGTTGGCCTTAGCTGGTTGTGGTTGTGCCAGAAGTCCTGGGCGGCAGGTGGCGGCCACGCAGGCTCAGGTGCGCCGCCGGCCTGAAACCGCCAGCATTCCCCTAACGACAGAGGCAATTGTTCCGAAGTTACACCGCTTCTTGATTTGTCGTGGTTATATGTTGGCCAATCATCTCCTCTGGATGCATTGGCTGTCAGGAGGGTCATGATGCTCATCAACGTGAGCAGCCGGTTTATGCGTCTAATCATATATCCTCGACCTAATTGACTACTTTATTTTCCGATAGAACACTTGGTTACACAGACAAATTGTCGCACATCAATATAGTAATGAATTTCTTTAAGAAAAACAACCATTTGTTGTGTTATCCTTGCTGGCCATATCCGTTTGATACATCTTAACGGTAAGGCAGAGGTTTAGGATTTAGCCACTTAATTACCCTGTCCTTGATTGCCCAGGCGGTAAAGAAGTTGCCTCTGGGGGTATGATGGCCATTATAAAAAGGCGCAAGGTATTGACCGATATCTACCCTGTACTTTTTGTAATCTGCCGCGAAAGCGTCCCGCATATCAATGACCGGATAGGGTTTGCCTTTTAACCAGTCAACAAAACTCTGGTCAAAACGAGGCTCTCCGGACAAATATTTCGCTACATTGCCGCGCCCAAAAGAAAGCATAATCATCAGCTTTTTGCCGCTATCTCTGGCAAACTCCTCTGCCCAGGAGACAACGTTTTGGCTTGCAAACAAGGCCGCTTCGGTATGAATCTTTTTGATCTTTTTCGCCGTCTCGGTATCTGCTATCTTTTCGTAAGGAATACCAAATGTAACCGCAACAGGATTTATCAGTGTCTCTGAAATATTTCTGCCGCCCTTGCGTGCGGCCATCACCATCTTCAGGATTGGGTCATCTTTGAAAGTTCGCCAGAGGTAATCTTCGTCACATAGTTTGTAAAGGTCTTTAGGTCTCTTCGAAATGTTCTCGATCTGTTTACAGATTCCATTAGCCACATCTACCCTTAAATGGGGCAGTGTAAATCCACACCTTGAACCATAACCAAAGCGGATGCTCCGCCATGCATCGAGATTACGGTAGTGATCGTCATCCCATATATTCAGGATGATATATCCGCCTGAAGTTTGCTTTTCGACCTTCAGCATCCTTCTGTAGGCCTGATAGACACTGTGACCGCCGACTCCGTAGTTACGAACAGGTTCTTGAATGTGAGCCGCCAGGTATTCTTCCCATGTTTCATTATTGTTTGCCTGACTGCAATGCGTGAAACTATTGCCATAAGTACGAATACGGCTGGATTTACCGGGAAAGTTAATAACCTTGCGGGCGCCGTCGGATTCATAGCTATAGAACGCTTTGGAACCATCAACACCGGTACTGCCTATCGACTCATGATGAATCCAGCCCAGCTCAGAATCATATTGAAAAATCTCGCCGGGGCGCTTGTCTCTGGGACCGTATTCGCCGGTGATAAAGTCTTCTATCCTCTGACGGCCTGGTATAATCGTGCGAAGATATTCTCTGACGCTCTTTTCAAAGCCGTCCTCCTGGCCTTTCAATTTTCCCTCAAGAGATAAGACAGCCAAAGAAGTCCCGACCATCTTGCCCAAAAATTCACGTCTCTGCATTATCAAACCTCTAAAAATATACCCTCTTCTCATAACTTACATTACGCAGATAATACAATAATATTGTCAAAAAAGAAACCAACAAAGTAATAACAAAACATCCCTGCTCATCTAACGAGTGTATAAAATCGATTCGCTGGTCTGTCCGCACCGCGAGAGCCGGATGAAAGTAGTAGTGGTTGTTATCTTCTAAAAGTATTATTCCTTGAAATATTAAGGAATTTTGATAGTCTGGCTCTATGAAATACACCTTGAAAATATCGATTGAACGGCCATGTATCAGCCCCTTGGCCCTTGGTGCACTAATGAGAAAGTGTTGAAAAGGAGACCACTATGAGTATTGGCTTTACACGGCGAGATATGTTGCGGCTTATAGGCGTCGGAGCAACGTCAACGGTATTGCCAACAATGCTGCATGGCGCACAGAAAGACGGCAAGGGTAAACAGGCAGCGGGAAAACCGTTAACTTTTTTTGGCTGGTCAGATACCCATATACCGACTCATGGCGATGGGAGCAAGTTGTGGCCGGCCATTGATGCGATGAATCGTTTGCCGGGCAAGGCGTTTCCAAAGAATATCGGCGGCGTTGTTGATACACCCGCGTTTGTATTTCATTGTGGTGATATTACTGAATGGCCTACGCATCAGGCAAAAAAGACCTATGACGACCTGATTACAAAACGATTTAGGTATCCCAGTTATGAAATACTCGGCAATCATGATGAGGCCGGGGCTGATGGCGTGGAGGGAGCACCACCGATTATGAAAAAGTGGTTCAAAAGACGTTATGGAGATTTGAGCTATACGTTCGATCAGGGCGGAATTCATTTTGTGTGCCCTTTTTCGGCATACGATGAGAGTCTGGGAAATCCGGCGCAGGACATAACCGCTGAAGCGATGGCTTTCATCAGGAAGAATCTACACCGGCATTATTCACCGCGTCTTGTGCCGGAAAAGCTGGCATCCATACCTCAAGGGACACCTATCGTTGTGGCAACGCATTTATGTTTCGATGCTATGACCAATCGGGACGCCTTTGTAGATTCCCTGAGTGATGCGAATGTGATTATGGTCTTGGGCGGGCACTACCACAAGGCAAAAGTGACGCCTTATCGGGGTGTTAATTTTGTGCAGCTTCCATCGGTGAATTCAGCTTGGCCGGAGGTGACAGTGATTCGAGTCACGTCAAATCGGCTAATTGCGATTCCTTATGATTACACTAAGCGTCAATGGATAAGTAATCCCGGGAAGATTTTGGACGTGGAGATATCGAGATGAATTAGGCAATGTGTGTATGTCCACCTCTGCATTTATCAACTTTACCATACTTTCAGGGCAAGTTTTCCCTCTCCCGGTTTCTCAAACGGGCCTGCGGAAGGATTCACTTTATTTCGCTTTTTACCGAAATAATCAGTATCTATTGTCAAGGGTGCACCGTCGGGATCCTCAAAGGCCACATTCGGTATTTTGGCCCGGCCTAAAAGCGTTGTTGTCACCAGGCGGTTATCTAAAGCATACCAGGAATCATCAAGCGTAATGTGAAGAAACACACTGCCGCTTTTGTCAACTACCTTGACCTCTGGATTAAAATCTGCCTTCTCAAGACAATTTGTTTCCTTAAAGTAGGGCTTGGCGCCATTATAGTAAACGTTACCTTCTATCTCTACGGGCAGCGTCGCCTTGTCATATCCATCCAAACCGCTCGGCTGGATAATCAGGTTGTTATAGAACCGGTCATCGCCACCCTTGATGTTCAGTAGGCCTGCGACCTCGGTGGAGTGGGCTTTGTGGTACGGAGTCTCGCGTCTCAATTCAGGGCGAAGCGTGATGCGGCCAGCGAACAGGTTGTGCGCATAGGCACCGCCTTGCGACCAATCCGATAATGAACGGTTGGAAAGGAAAATATTGTTGTCGATCAGGAACGGCCCGTGGTTGAC
>CBDURK010000114.1:0-8471 GCA_965369645.1 uncultured bacterium
TCATTTTGGCCGATTTCAATAATTGGCATGCGATGCGTGGTGTACAGACAACCGAGCTTTTTCTGGATATTCTGACGCTTTTCGCCCTTTACCTGTTGGCAAGGAAAAAGAGCGGTCATGTCACCGGTTTGGCCGTTGTATTTATTTATGCAATTAGCCCTTATATACTCGGAATGGTAAGCGAACTCGGATTAGAGCGTGCAAGCCATATTGCGGGAATGCCGTTCATCTTCTTTGCTCTGCTGCTATTACATCGACCTGCAATTGCCGGCTTGCTCCTTGGAATCGCAACAGGTATGCTTTACTATCCGCTGTTTCTCGCGCCGCTATGGTTCGGTTATCTTTGGCGAGGAGATGGAATCCGTAAAGGACTGATGTTTCTTGCTACATATGCTGCTATCGGTATCATATGCATAATTATGCTGATATCGATGGTTCAACCGACAGGTAAATCTGAGTCGTCGGTGGGTGCATTTATCGATGACACGATTGCACAGCAACAGTTCAAGACGGGTTATGGCAATAGCCCCCTGAGTTTCTGGGGACAGTATCCAGAATTCGCGGTTTGGGGCAAACCAACAACCGGCGTGCTTTACTGTTTCTTTTGCTTGTTGCTTGCATTTTACCCTCGGCACATCGGATTCGAGCGGCTGATCGCCTTGACTGCTGCTGTGTTAGTGGGAACGCAACTTGTGCTGTCATTTGGCGGTGGGACTTACATTGGATTCTATTTGGCTCCCTTGATGCTTGTGCTCTTTGCGTTCAACAACACCTGCATTTGTCAAGAGAAGATCGAATCACCGTAGAAGTCTATTAGTTTTTGTCCAAGAAGGCCCGGCCTTAATATTCTTCTCCCGGGCTATCTTGAATACTTTCCAGAAAGCTGTATATCAAAAGTATTGCCGTCACACATAACTTCAAATGATTCGCGGTAGCGTTTTTTTCCGGTTCCACCGGGCCCGTCGGCTATGCCAACAATTTTCAACTTAACTTTTCTATCGCCTGGCAGCCCAGCAAACTCATATCTACCGTTGATATCCGTCACATCGCGAATCCTCCTGTTTCCATAGGAGACCTGCAGATCGAAGCCTACCATTATCTGGCCGTTCTCATTTGTTACCTGCCCGGACAATGTTGCATCTCAATCTATGTTATCATCTTCAAGCTTCGGTATAGCCTCTCGCTGGACAAAGACCTCGCCCACATCCAGCACCTCTGACGGCTGTAATCGCCCTATTTCCAGAGCCCTTATACCTCCTGCCTCTAATGTTCCGATTCGTACGGCCTTCAAATTCGGGGACAAAGCAGTTTTAATCACCATTTTCATTCCCACTGGAATCCCGTCGATACTAAAGCTGCCATCATATTGAACGGTTGTATCCCAAATCATAGCTCTTTCGGTGTATGAGCTGCCATTGGGATTTACAATCGAAATTTCGGGTATAATACTTGTTACAGCTTCACCGTTCGGGTCAATCAATCTGCCGACAATGCCGGCAAGAGGTTCGAGTATAATCTCAAGGTCATTAGCATCATCGCTTTTCTGCCAGAAGAAAGCATGTCCTAATTGTTTGCCTACATCAAAAGCATAGCAGGGATAAATACTTGTTTGATTCCCTCCTGGTTCATCAGCTTCAAACTCACCGTGTTCATCAGTTATAGTTCTTCGGCCTCCTAACCACACATATCCACGGGTTGGTTCACCACCAGAATTAACAAGCCTACCGCGTACTTTTGGCTTAGGTATGACAGCTACCGTTAAATTAATGTTGCTTTGCTCATCTGTAATTCTAAAATCTTTTTCAAAACTTTCTTCTTTGACATTAGCCCAATTACGAGTTCTTAACCGATAGTAATTCGGCGTCAGGTCAACCGTATAGTGTCCGGCATCATTTGTTTTTCCCGACGCAACGCCAATATTCACAGGCTTTTCTAATTGACGGTAATTAGGATCATATAATGCTATTGAAACCGGAAGATTGGCAATACCCTCACCAGTTGCTTTGTCGATAATCTGTATTGTAACCGGAAGGCCTTTTTGTAGCTCAAGTTTCACTATTGGCTCTGCATCGAGGCTTAAATTTATGTTCTCAGTTGGCTTACAAATTAAACCTGATTCTGTAAAAAATTCACGATTTATAGTCAAAGTTAATTTTTTCGCTGTTACTAAGCCAAGAATTTCAAACTGTCCGTTCTCATCTGTTAGTGCACGGCCCCTGATACGGCTGCCCGTGGTATAAGCCTCAACAACGATTCCTGTTTTTTGATACGGCTTGCCATCAAGTACCAATTGCCCTTTGATAGCCCCACCGGGTTTAAGCGTAATCAATAAATCTTCATGTCCTGCGTGAAATGGATATTTTGACTGTTCGTAAATTTCTCTCGTGTCATAAAGTTCATAGCCCTTTTTCAGGACAGCAATATGAAAGCTCGAACCGGCCGGAAGGTCCGTAAAAACAAATTCTCCCTGGGCATCAGTGGCAGCAGCACTTATTTCAAAGTAGCCCTTAGGACGATTGTTGTCATCATAGTACATTGGTAATTTAGCTATAACTACAGCTCCTTCTATCCCGTTTCCCTGTTCATCAACTACTCTGCCGGCAGTAACATTCGAGCCTAAAAGTGTAACTGATGAATATCTCTGAAATGTCGATGACCAACCTATCCCGTAATCGGCATGTTCAAACAATAGAACGCTATATATGTTTTTTCCCCGGTCAATATCAGGTAACGGCCCAAGCTCAAATTCGCCTTGCAGGTTGGTTATTGCCTCTAAATCATCCATCCATCCTTCAGGCAAATTAGTAGAATACCAGTATCTTCGAACAACTACTCCTTCAATCGGTTTGTCTGCTGCATTTTGGACTATCCCACGATATCTGCTCATCTTCTCAATTACAGCTACAGTTTCCTTGTCTTTATGTTGTGCTTCAGATGTGCTTTGGGAATCTTTAGTAACATCAGGCAGCACTTCTTTTACAGCTTCCGCAAACGAAGTATTTGCCTGGTCGTTTTGCTGGTTTTGGGCGGTTTTTTCCGCAAGTACTTTTTGCTGATCTATTGTGTTTACTGTTTGAAATGAGTCCGGTCCCTTATCCGGCTTGATGAGGTGTTTGTAAGTTAATACCATTCCAACACCAATAGTAACTATAACTGCTACCGTAACTATCTTAGCTGTTATTCCGCTGGTCAGGGTGGTTATACCCGTGGCAGTGCCGGTTGCAGATTTAATAGCCGCGACTGAAGCAGCAGTGGCAACTCCGGAACCTTTTATAGCCATACCTGTAATAGATACAATGACGGCGGCGGTAAATGACTTACCCGGACCGGTACGTGAGATAGTTGTTTCGACCATTGCTGCGAATCGTTCTTTTAGTAACTTGCGCCCTCGTGAAAGACGCTGTTTTACGGCTTCTTCAGATAAACTCAGTTGTTCGGCAACTTTTTTTACAGATTTCTCCTGTCGATAGAAAAGCACAAGTGGTTCACGGTATTGTTCAGGGATTTGCTGCAGTTCCTGCCGGACGATATGTTGTTGTTCTTTGGTTATTACCCTTTCGGCCGGCCCAGAATCACTGGCTCCAGTTTCTTTTAACTGATCTATGGAAGCAGCTTTACTGATAAGGCCCTGTTGCTGGTTTCTAAATGAGTCGTTGATTACGTTTCCGGCGATACCGCCGAGCCAGCTCTGAAATTTATTCAGGTCTTTGAGTTGTGTTAAGTCCTTCCATGCATTGATAAATGTTTCCTGAGCGAGTACTTCACTCTTTCCAAGGTCACCTGTGGCACTGAAGGTGATTGCGCAGATATAAGACTGATATTTTTTAACGATAGCTTCAAAGGCCGAAGTGTCGCCATTGCGGCTTGATGTCAGTAATTCGATTTCGTTTGGTGATATTTCCGGCATAATCGAAATCCCTTCACATAATATATATTAGTATCTCGAAATAATAGGAACGAGAAATTAAAAAAGGTGACAGGGATTCTGAAAAAAAACGAAAAAACCGGCTTTTTACATTAAAAATATGAAAAATCTCATAATTTACGTAAAAAGTCGAGAAACCACGTGTGCAAACCATTCGGCTCGGCTTCCACCTTCGTCCCGAGAAAATCGGGACTACGGCGGACAAGCAGATCGTAGGGACATTTTCTTTTGCAAACATCCCGTTACGAAACCGGTATTTCGAAAGATGACAGGGCTATCCTATGGCTTAAACTCTAAAGCATTACCTTCAAGCCAGTGTGCTTCCAATATTGCCATGTCCAACTCGTTAACTATACAGTCCTCATTGATGTCGCCGGGTATCAGTTTGAAATCGGGCAGTGACTTTGCGGCTTCACAGCCGTCGGCAAAGACGTTGATAGTTATCGTGCCGGAGCCTGTGTACTCGCCGTCATCAGCTTCAAGCTGCAGGACATATTTGCCTGTTGCACTGAGGCTAACGGTAGTATCCTCTACAGCGGTGTCACTGATAACTGTAGTTCCTTCGTTAGGCTCGCTCACAACGGTCCATGCCACGCTATAGAGACCACCATCGTCTATTACAGTCGCATCCAGATTGACATCAACGGTGCCGTCGGTCAACCAGGTCGTGAGGAGGTCATTGGCGAATTGTACCTTGGGCGGCTGATTGTCCGTGAAAAAAGAAAAGATAGGACCATAGACCGGAAGAATATCGGGGCCGTAATAAATATCGATTGCCCAATAGTAGTGAGTTTTAGGCTGAGTTTGCACTGCAACGGAAGATACGCCCTGGTTGGTGACAATCCTGATGGCGTCGGGGTCGGTAAAGTTTTTGAGAGCTTCAAGATCGTCGGTAAAGTACACATCAACAGTTACCGGCATCCCAGGTAAAAGCTCGTCTGGCAAGGTCCAGCTCAACTCGACCTGGCCGGGAGATAATGAACCACCGTCGATTGGATTCGGTTTGAGCAGCGGTGTGGCGGTCAAGGTGGTTTTGCCTGCGTTCGTGACGTCATAATCGACGTTCACTCTGCCCTGACCTTCATAGGCGGTGAGCAGGCCGTCGTCGATGTAGGCCTGTATTGCTTCGGTGTCATCGCCGTTTAGGACCAGTGTACCGGTGGTAATATTCAATGTGCCCAATTCTGATGTTAAACGGAGATCGGAGGCATTGATAGTGCCGCCGTTTAGGTTGACTGTGCCGGTTCCTGTCAGGCCGGGTACTATCAGGTTGCCACTTAGCTCGACAGTACCGCCTGTCATATTGAGCGTGCCGATGCCTCTCCAGCCGATTTGCAAAGCTGAGGTGGAAAATAAACCACCGCTCACGTTCAGGATGCCGTGACCTAATGTACTATCCACACCGATATAGGCCCCGGCTGCTGTAAGTGAGCCTCCGCTGATGTCCAGGTTTGTTGTGGAGACGGCGTTGCCGACCCTTAGTGTTTCGCATTCTGCGGTAATACCGTCCTGGATTTCGCAATGTGTATTGTCCGGAGCGTCGATTGAAACGCTGTCGAGGGCGGTCGGTATGTTGCCCGAACCCCAGTTGGCTACTGTGCTCCAGAGATGATCGGGCCCGTCGTCGCTCCACATTATTTGCGCCGAGGCACTTTCAAGTTGAACCATGAGCAGGGCAAGTAAAATTAAAAATGTAATTTTCTTAAACATTGTGCTCCTCCTTCAAAAAAGAGAGTTAATATACAAAACGAATAATAACGCTTTTTGCTTTCATTACATTATCTATTACGACTGTATGGGCATTTCCTGCCCTGTGATTTGCTATCGCCTCCGTTCCTTAAAAGCCACAAAAAGACCTGCCTAGCCTCCATATCGCAAGCCTCACTAACCTTACCTTATACGAAATTAGCCGTTCTGCGTCAAGGGAAATATCTGGGATTCCGGATGCTTTGGATGATTATGACTGAGCGAAAAAGCGGAGCTTTTTTACCTGCGGCTCTATCGGTGAATGCAAATAAGCTGCACAGGCTCACTAAATAAGGCGGCAGGGATTGCTTTGGGCTTTTCATTTATATCGTTACGAAGTATAATACAAAGTCGATAATCATCGGAGGTTTATTATGTCACTTATTGGCATCAGGGAATACAAGAAGAAGATTAATCGGCGCGGGTTCCTGAAAAAAGCTGGTGTTGGCGCCGCCGGGTTGATTGGCCTTCCGTATATTGTGCCTTCATCGGTATTGGGAGCAAACGGGGCCGTGGTGCCGAGTGAAAAGATAGTGATGGGCTTTATCGGGGTGGGCAGTATGGGCGGCGGGCATTTGCGGACATTTTTGGGATATAAGGACGTCCAGGCCGTAGCCGTGTGTGATCTTCGGGAAATGTTTCGGCAAAAGGCCAAAAACAGAGTTAACGAACACTACGGCGATAAGGGATGCAGAACCTATGACGATTTTCGTGAAATTCTCGCCCGCAAAGACATCGATGCGGTAACAGTTGCCACTCCGGACCATTGGCATTCGCTGATAGGTCTGGAGGCGGCACGAAACCGCAAAGATATGTATTATGAAAAGCCCCTGAGTATGAGTGTCACCGAAGACAGGGCACTTCGGGATACGATAAACCGTTACGGTGTAGTATTTCAGTTCGGCACGCAGCAGCGAAGCGACAACAGATTCCGCTTAGCCTGTGAGCTGGTACGCAATAAAAGAATCGGTAAACTTCATACTATTATAGTAAGCTCGCACCCCAGTATGAACTGTGAGAATCAGCCGACAGAGCCGATGCCGGACAGGAAAGAATTTGATTATGATATGTGGCTTGGCCCGGCCCAGTGGGCTCCTTACTCGTATCAGCGGTGCGCCTCGCGAGCTATGGGGACACCGGGGATGTGGACGTTCATTTACGATTATTCTCTTGGCGGGCTGAGCGGCGCGTGGGGGATTCATCATGTCGATATCGCACAATGGGCCAATGGCACCGACCATAGCGGACCGGTTGAGATAGAGGGGACAGGGGTATTTCCCAAAGACGGACTTGCAGATACAGCTATCGAGTGGGAGGTCGAACATAAATATGCAAACGGCGTTAAAATGATACATACGAACACCGCAACGGCCTTAAAGCGGGCCGAGCAATTTTCGCTGTATAAAAGCGTCGGCATTTTGTTCTTAGGAAGCGAAGGGTGGGTGTTTGTATGCAGGGACAGAATCGAAGCCGAACCGAAGTCAATGCTGACAACGACTTTCGGGCCGGATGAGATTCGTCTGCCTCGAAGTAATAATCATCGGCGTAATTTTCTGGATTGCGTTAAGACCCGAAATAAAACGATATGCCCGATAGAATCGGCGGTTCGCTCGGACACTATTTGCCACATCGACGATATTGCCATGAGACTGGGTAGAAAGCTCAAATGGGAGGCGGAAAAGGAAGAATTCATTAACGACGAACAAGCGAACAGTATGTTGACGCGGCCTATGCGAAGTCCGTGGCATTTGTAAAATATAAGAAAAGGTAATAAGGACAAGGAAATGAGACAGAAGACGAAAAGTATCCGGGCAGCTTTAATGATCTGGTGTTTGTTATTGCTAACAAGCGTTTCGGTTGGGGCTATTTCGCCGCAGGAGAGAAAAAAAATAGAAGACGCCATGCCGAAAAAGGCTCCGGCCGCGGCGAAGCGGGCACGAAAACTGCTGGTTTTCAATATGGATATTAAGGATGGTGTTGTTAGAAAAGGTCACACATCGATTCCATACGGCAACCTGGCAATTGAAATGATGGGGCGAAAAACAAAGGCTTATGAAACAGTGGTCAGCAGTGACATAGCCATGTTCAGGCCGGAGAATATTCGTCAATTCGACGCGATATGCTTTAACAATACGACGGGAGTGCTGTTCGAGGATGCCGAGCTTAAGAAAAGTCTGCTGGATTTTATTTCCGAAGGTAAAGGATTCATAGGTATTCACGCTGCGGCCGCGACTTTTGTGCAGTGGCCAAAATACGACCAATGGCCGGAATTTGGCAAGATGCTCGGAGCTTATGAAAACGGCGGCCATCCGTGGAAATACAACGAATGGATAACCATTAAACTGGATGAGCCGGACCATAAGCTTAATGCCGCCTTTAAGGGCAAGGGCTTTAGAATCAGTGACGAAGTATTCCAATTTCAGAAGCCATATTCACGTGATACACTCCGTGTCCTGCTTAGTATTGATATGAATAAAACCGAGATTATAAGCGGGCGGCTTATTTTGCCGGAGCGCCGTAAGGACAAAGATTTTGCTGTAAGCTGGATACGCGGGTATGGAAAAGGGAGAGTGTTCTATAGCTTTTTAGGCCATAATCCGCAGACATTCTGGAACCGGCCTATACTTCAGCATTATCTGGCGGGTATTCAGTTCGCCCTTGGCGATTTAGCGGCAGATGCAACTCCAAGCAACAAGGCGAGGCAGTAGAGAGAATTCAAAGATAATGTCCGAGTGTTTAGAGGCTGGCTTCGAGCTGGTCGAGAATTGTTCTGGCTTTGCAGATTTTGTTTCCTGCGGGG
>CBDURK010000115.1:0-8469 GCA_965369645.1 uncultured bacterium
AGGAAATATCAAAAAAACAAAAGTCCAAATATTTGCCATTCCAAATCTTTTGTCAGATCGGCATTGATATTGGCCGGTAAATAGCTTGCAATAGTCTCTACCTGCATTATAATTCAATAACAGGGCCAACAGCGGCATTGAGAAACTATGGAGCTGTGAATGAGAAACGGATTTCGACAAATCAGTTGCATATTACATTTTATTGGAAATCTGCTGGAGATATTAGGCCTTATTCTTTTATTCCCCCTGATAATCGTTCTGGTGTACTGGGGACGAATTGGCGACGGTTGGATTACTGCAACCTCTTTCGTTATTGCATCTTTAATTTCATTTTCACTCGGAATGATTTTACGCCATAAGTTTAAGCCGGCGACTCTTAATCCGGCCGGATCTATGCTTATATGCGCTCTTAGTTGGCTTATTGTCTCGGCAATCGGGGCTTTGCCCTTTGTAATCGCTGCCAGATCGAATTACCTTGATGCTTATTTTGAAGCTATGAGCGGTTTTACCACCACCGGCATAACAATTTTTTCAGGGCTGGATAAAATGCCGAGGAGCATACTTTTCTGGCGGGCGATTACTCAATGGCTGGGTGGCATAGGCATACTTTCCTTTTTCTTAGTGCTGACATTCCAGGCCGGCGGGGCCCATCATATCTTAGGAGCCGAAAGCCATAAGATTTCCTCCCGCAGGCCTGCTCCGGGATTATTCCACACGATCAGAATAATCTGGACAATATATGTGATTTTTACATTATTAGCGGTGGCCGTTCTTGCCATCGAAAGAATGCCGGTTTTCGATGCCATCTGTCACGGCCTGACCGCGGTTGCAACAGGCGGCTTTTCACTTTATGACAGCAGTATAGGATACTACTCCGAGACGGGTCACCGCAATTACAGGTTGATAGAATATACCCTGGCGTTCATAATGATGTTAGGCGGAATCAACTTTCTGATTCATTACCGTATCTTGACGAAAGATTTTAAGGCCCTCTGGGATAATGTTGAAATTCGATACTGGTGGCGGATCATAGCTGTTTTTGTGATTATCATTATGATCGAGCGTCTATACAGGACAGGCGCTTTTGAAGCCCTCTTCAGGCGTGGTGTCGCTGTGGACCTCGTCGAATTTGAGCGATCATTTCGACACAGCATATTCCAGGTGATTTCTATCCTCACAACGAGTGGTTTTACCACGATGAATATAAGCTCTGATTTTTTCGGTGTCGCAGCTAAGCAATTGTTTCTGGTTATGATGGTTATCGGTGGCTGTGTTGGTTCAACGGCGGGCGGCTTTAAGGTCGTACGCATCGCTATACTTAATAGGCTGATGTTTAGAGAGATTTTCAAGCTGAGAACCTCCGGCAAGGCATCTACGGGATTGATAATCGACCGGAAAATATTACCCGAGGACGAAGTGCATAGGATATCCGCCTTGTTTTTTACATGGATGGCATTATTGCTTTTTGGAGGGGTGATTACCGCTCTGTTTTCAAATCAAGGTCCCTGGGCATCATTTTCAGGGATGTTTTCTGCGATGGGCAATATCGGCCCTTGCTATATCTCGGGCCCGGATATGATAGATATTCATCCTGTTGTGAAACTAACGTATATTTTTGGCATGCTTGCAGGGAGACTGGAAATATTGCCGGTATTGCTTTTGTTTTCAGGGAAGGCCTGGAGATAAATGGTCAAAGTGACAATCAATTAGAATATAATCCTTAATTGGAGGTAATAAAAATGTATATTGTTATCACTGGGGGCGGAATGGTTGGGGGAGGGCTTGTTCGCATGTTACTGGATAACAAGCATGATGTGGTATTAATTGAGCAGAACAAGGAGACCTGTGACAAGTTATATGCCGAAACAGGAGTTGTTGCGATTAACGCAAACGCTACGAGCATCGAAGCTTTGAATGAGGCGGGCATAACCAAGGCCGATGTCTTAGTTGCTGCAACGGGCCAGGATGCCGACAACCTTGCCTGTGCAATTTTAGCCAAGAGTTTCGAGGTACCTCAAATTATAGTCAGGATGAGAGACCCCGCGTATAAACATGCTTATATAGTGGCGGGGGTACACTCGATTGTTCGCATGACTGACCTGATGGTCGGCCAGATAATGATGGATATAGAAAACCCTCAGGTCCGAAGAATAACCAGTATAGGCGGAGGCAAGGCGGATATATTTTTGGTTATTGTACCTGAGCATGCAAAAATTGCCGGTAAGAGCGTTCAGGATATTGTAGGAAGTCGCCACTTCCCGTCCCAGTGTGTATTCATAGCAGTATATAATAAGCAGACGGAAGAATTCTCAATTCCCAGGGGTCAACAAGTTATCAATGAAGGTGATGAGTTGTTTTTAATCTCTACGGCAGAGAACATTAAAAAGGCCGTTGATTTGCTAATCGCTAAAAACAGGGCGTGACGTCTAAGCTAGCCCCAGCCTATCTCGGAAACAGTAGTGTTATTCTACTTTGCGATATACAATCGCACTGATGAGTATCCTTACAACTCTGCGAACTATACAAATCCGACTTAATCCTAATAGGGTTGACAGAAGTTGCTCTGGAGGTTAACGTATTGCCAAAATTGAGGTTTTTTCGACGGTGCTTTTGTTATGAAAATTTCGCTGAATTGGTTATGTGATTATATCGAAACCGGCCTTGGTGCCGAACAAATTGCTGAGATACTGAGCGACCTGGGATTTCCTTGTGAGGGGATAGAACATCTTGATGACGATGCTGTTATCGATGTTGAAATAACCAGCAACCGCGGCGACTGTCTGGGTTATATAGGTATTGCCCGTGAGTTAGCTGCTGCGACCGGCAAAAAACTTAAAATATCAGATATTGAGCTGGACGAGCTGGACAAAGATGCTGCGGAATTCGCCGGTGTCGAAATTGCCGAGCCGGATTTGTGCGGCCGATATACCGCCCGGATTATTGACGGTGTCAAAGTGGCTCAATCTCCGGATTGGCTCAGGAAACGGCTTGAAGCTATTGGGGTGCGAAGTGTCAATAATGTTGTGGATGCTACCAACTACGCAATGATGGAAACCGGGCAGCCGCCACATGCCTTCGATTATGCAAAGATTAACGATGGTAAAATAATAGTCAGAAAAGCTCGTGCCGGCGAGCGTTTAACCAGTATCGATGGTACGCAGTGCGATCTAAAGACTGATATGCTGGTTATCGCCGATACACAAGGCCCTGTGGCTATAGCCGGCGTTATGGGCGGACTCGATACCGAAGTTGGCGAAACAACCACCACAATCCTTCTCGAAGACGCGCATTTTGACCCGGTCAGTGTGCGCACAACATCCCGCACACTTACCCTTCCTTCGGAGGCCGCATTTCGATTTGAACGGAACGTCGATATCGAGATGGTGGACTGGGCCTCAAAACGTACTGCACAACTAATAACTCAGTTCGCGGGCGGAAAAGCGGCGAAGGGTGTGGTTGATATTTATCCTAAAAAACCGGAAAAGAAAGAGGTAACACTCCGGCTTTCACGCTTAAATAAGTTGCTTGGTATCGATATCCCCTGTGAAGAGGCGTTGAGAATTCTCTCTGCTTTAAGCTTCAAACCACAAAGAAGGAATGATGTGATAGTATGCTCGGTACCTTCCTGGCGCAGTGATGTTTATCGTGAAGTTGATTTAATTGAAGAAGTTGCCCGTGTTTACGGCTACGACAAAGTACCAACAGAGCGAAGAATCAAAATAGAAGTCGTACCGGTCGATACTCGTCAGAAGCTGATTGAGTCTCTTGGAATGTATCTTAACGGGTGCGGCTTTTATGAAACGATAAATGTTGACTTTGTTGATAATTATGTTGCCGAACTCTTCTCAAAGGATGATGTGAAGCAACATCTGGCGGTAAAAGACGTATCCAGAAAAAGCGCAAATATTCTTCGCCAGACTCTTATTGGTTCTTTGCTGGGTGTTTTGAAAACAAATCTTAACGCCGGGAATATGACGTGCAAAATATTTGAGATTGCCGATACCTTTGTGCCTAACCATGAGCAGGGCGATGGGCTGCCGATTCAAAAGACTAAACTCGCCCTTGTTTGTGACAGTGATTTCCGAGACCTGCGTGGTGTGGTTGAAGGACTCATAAGAAATATCGACAGAGAGGCGCAAATTGATTTTACTCCTGCCGAGCTTATCTGGGCACAGACCGGCGCTAAAATAATTGTGAACTCTCGAACAATAGGAACAGCAGGGATTGTTTCGAATACGGTGAAAGATAAATATGATTTCAAAGACATCTTACCCTGCGCTGTAGAGTTGGAGTATGAACAGCTTTCAGCTTTGCAAAGTGGTGCAATAGAAGTTAAGCCGCTGCCAAGATATCCGGCAATACAGCGAGATCTTTCGATTATCGTCGATGATAATATCCGATGGGCTGATATTATCGAGGCGGTCAATAATAAAGCAACAGTTGAACTTGAGAATGTTCAATTTGTCGGCATATACCAGGGCAAGGGTATTCCTTCCGGCAAAAAAAGTGTCACTTTTTCACTGCGATATAGAGATGAAGACGGCACATTAACGCACCAGAGAGTTGACGGCTTTGAGTCTGATATCGTGGAAAGCCTTACTAAGTCTGTTGGGGCTGCGCTGCGAACGGCATAAGGATATTAATGCCGGCAGTAAAAAAATAAGCTCTACAATCTTAACTTCATATAAATATTCTTGTTTATAATTTATCGAATTGAGTGCGAAAACGGCAGAGATAAAAATATGTTTGTTGAGTTTGAATTTGGCTTTAGAAAAAATAGTTAAAAAGCCGAAAAACAAGTAAAGAGAAAAGCAGAAGATTTAAGTTATTAGTTTTGATTTTGTTGGTATTTTATTGACTTTTAGGTTTTGATTTGGTATAAAAGATTGTTGCGGGCTAACCCCTGCGGTGTTCGTATAGGAAGTATGTGTTTGAAAGAACCGATACCCGTACTCAGGGAAATCAGGTCTTGATGGATCGGAAAAGCCTACTCGATAGGACTTTCGAACACAAGTAACGATTGCCCACTTGGCAGTAAAGGGTTCTTTTCGAACGCTTTCTTACGGCACTTGTGGAGGAGTGCAACGCAACAAAAGATAAAAGGCCTGTTAGTTCAGGCCTTTTTTATTTCTTGCATTAAGATTAAGTCATATCGGACGTTCCTGTTTCACCAAACTTGTCATAGCTTTGTTTTTAGGGTAAAGCCAATCATTAGATTGACCGATTAAAATCAGAGGGTATCTAATGGAGAATCCCTATTTTTCTAATTTGTTAAGATACGTAAAACAAAAGACTTACATTCTGGAGAAATAAAAATGCCATGTGTCCGTAGCTTCACAGTATTGCCGGCCTTGCCTGAGGCATTGAAAGATCTTGAGATCATTGCTAAGAATATGTTTTGGTCGTGGAATCCTGAGTATGTAGAACTTTTCAAACGTATTGACAGCAATTTATGGTTGGATTCTGGTCATAATCCCGTCAAAATGCTTGGGAGTATTTCGCAGGAAAAATTGGATGAGCTGACTGAAAATCAAGGTTTTCTGGCTCATTTGCAAAGTTCTGCCGAAAAGTTCAAATTATATCTTGAAAGAAAGACATGGTATCAACAGGTTTGTATGGAATCTGTTAAGCCAATCATTGCCTATTTTAGTGCAGAATTTGGTCTTCACGAATGTTTACCTATCTATGCGGGAGGTTTGGGCATACTGGCAGGCGATCATCTTAAAAGTGCTTCTGACCTCGGCGTACCTCTGGTTGGTGTCGGCCTGTTATATCAGAAGGGGTATTTCCGCCAGTGTTTGAGCACCAATGGTGAGCAATGGGAGGAATATGTCGAGAATGATTTTTATAGTATGCCGATAGAGCTTGTTCGTAAAGAAGACAGTGTCCCCTTAACAATCAGTGTTGATTATCCAGGTAGATGTGTTTTGGCACAAGTATGGTGTGTATCGGTTGGCAGGGTGAAATTATATCTGATGGATACTAATATACCTGAAAATTCCCCTGGCGATCGTATGATTACAAGCAGTCTTTATGGTGGCGACCGGGAATTGCGAATTCGTCAGGAGATTATGTTGGGAATTGGCGGCTTAAAAGCACTGTTTGCAATGGATATTAGGCCAACCGTCTGCCATATGAATGAAGGGCACGCGGCTTTTATGGCATTAGAACGAATACGTGAAATAAAAAGTACCCAAAATATTACTTTTAATGAGGCCGTTGAAGCAACGAGAGCGGGCAATATATTTACGATGCATACACCTGTCAAAGCGGGGCTCGATGAATTTAATGTAGAGTTGATGGATAAATATTTTGGCGATTATTTCCCCACGCTTGATATAAATAGGAAACAGTTTATGTCATTGGGAAGGATTCTGCCTGACGATGATGGCGAAACGTTCAAAATGACAGTCCTGGCCTTACGATTGAGTGGCTTTGCGAATGGAGTAAGTAAACTGCATAGTCAAATATCACGCGGGATATGGGGCAGCATTTGGCCGGGGCTTCCTCTCAATGAAGTGCCCATAATACCGATTACCAATGGTATCCACATTAAAAGCTGGTTATCAGATGAGATGAACTCTTTGTATCAAAGATATCTTGGGCCGAACTGGGACGATGAAGCTATGAATAAGCAAATCTGGAATAATGTCGAACAGATTCCGGATGGGGAATTCTGGCAAATACATCAGAGATGTAAAGAGCAGTTGATTGTTTTTGCACGTAATCGGCTCAAAACTCAGATAGAACGTAGAGGTACTTACCATACTGAAATAAACCACGCCGAAGAGGTACTTGATCCCGAGATACTTACTATCGGTTTTGCCAGAAGATTTGCCGGCTATAAAAGGGGTAATCTGCTTCTTAGAGACCCGGAACGTCTTGTGAAAATGCTAACCAATCCAGAACAGCCGGTACAGGTTATATTTGCCGGAAAGGCCCACCCGAAGGATTCGGAAGGTAAAGACATTATCAGGCACATTATTCAATTTGCGGAACAGTACAATGTTAAACGACGCCTGGTATTTTTGGAAAACTATGATATTGATATGGCAAGAATCCTGCTTCGTGGCGTTGATCTTTGGCTTAACAATCCGAGAAGACCGTTGGAGGCCAGCGGCACAAGCGGCATGAAAGCAGCAGTAAACGGTGCGTTGAATATGAGCACTTTAGATGGCTGGTGGTGCGAAGGATATCAGCCTGAAGGAGGCTGGACTATCGGAGCTGGTCAGAGTTATGAGGACGGTAATTATCAGGATGTGGTAGAGTCGCAGGCCATCTATGATATTTTAGAAAATGAGGTTATCCCACTGTTCTACACCCGTTCTGCTGATAAATTGCCGCGGGCCTGGATAAGCAGGATAAAAAATTCTATAAAGTGGATAGCGCCTCAGTTCAACACCCACAGGATGGTTGCTGATTATACACGCAGGTTCTATAATCCTGCTATGGCTAAATATAATTATCTAACTCAAGCAGATTGCACCAGAGCCAGGGAATTTTCAAAGTGGAAGGCTGAGGTGAATGAAGCGTGGCCTGGGTTTGCTGTAAAAGACGTCATAATGGAAGTTAGTAACGGTGACGGTAACAAAAAACTGAATCCCAAACAGCCACAGTTAAAAGTTGGCTCACAATTGTCCGTCAGGACTTTGGTTAAGCTCGGGAAAATTAACCCGAAAGATATTTCAGTCGAGCTTTATTATGGTCCGGTCGATACATGGGGCAATATCAGGCATGGTTCGGCTATCAGAATGGATTACGAAGAGTCTGCCGGGCAGCAGGAAGAGCATTGGTTTTCCTGCTCGATGTCCTGCAAAAACGCAGGTCAACATGGAGTTGCTGTAAGAGTGCTGCCTATGCATGACGACCTTGTTAATCCCTATGAAATGGGCCTGATTCTCTGGGAATCAACGAATTAGCCAACTGATAATCAATCGCAAATCTTAATTGGCGAATTAAACACTGTCGGCGGACGTCTTTTAGCTTTCAATTTCGTCCAGCAGTGTATAGACCTCATCAGCGGAGGCGGCTTGTTCAAGCTTTTGTCTGAATTCTTCGTTTAACATCACCCTACTTATGCCGGCTAATGCCTGGATATGCGGGCCGGTCTGGTCAATCGGCGAGACCAGAAGAAAGAGGATTTTTACCGGTTTTCCATCAACGCTGTCAAACTCGATTGGTTCGTTGGCGATTCCAATCGCCATAATGAGTTCCTTAACTGCATTGCATTTGCAGTGAGGAATGGCTATTCCAGCGCCTGTTCCAGTGCTTCGTACCCTTTCGCGTGTCAAAACCGCTTCCAGAGCCACATTTCTGTCTGAAAATAGTCCGTTAGTATCGAGCAAATCAATAAGTTCGGTAATTGCGGCTTCCTTTTCATTGTTTTGAACAGGAACCTTAACGCAATCCGGTTGCAATATTTGTGTTAAAATCATATCAGTTAATGTCCAACATACTTCGTTCCAATTC
>CBDURK010000116.1:0-8457 GCA_965369645.1 uncultured bacterium
CACCGCGCAGGCTGATATGAATATTATTCTGTCTGCCAACTCTGCAAAGCGTGATACCGCACAGGTCTATCTTGATGCGGTAAAAGCAAGGTTCAACGCAAGAATACAGCAGGTTAAATCAGAGCGTATAGTTTCAAGAGCCGGCGAGCATAATGCAATGGCCTTAAAGCGAACCGATTTAGCTACCGCAATGGCACAAGCAATGGCTGCCCGCGAAGAATCCAAACGTAAGCTGACGGATCTGCAGAAAAGACAGGCAGAGCTTCAGACTGCTTCTATGATAAACTGGTCGAGCAAACTTGCAATGATCAGATCCAGGTAGCTCTTTGAAATATCTGTCCCTGAAACGGCCCCTGTAATCCGCAAAGTAACATGGGTTCCTGACGAGGCCGGCTAACTTCAGGATGGATAATAAAATCGATGCAGGACGGTTGAACATGAGCCGTCCTGCTTTTTTTTGTGTCTTTCTGATGATGAATAAATCGCAGAGAAGTGATACCTGGTTACATACAAATTCTGAATCTACCCTTCCAGGGCAAAAGTTCGTCATTTAAACAACAAGACAAGACGGCCGTTCAGCCTGTCCAATATGATTTCTCTGAGCGAATTAATTCAACTCGGTAAGATATATATTGCGAAACCGGTATTGTCCGCCCCCGGGTACCTCGGCCTGAAGAGAAATAAAGCCCATTGCCGGTTCACCGAGACCATCCGCTTTCCAGGCAGGGCTGCCGTTCATCTCCAGCGAAACTTCCGTGCCCTGCACCGTGAGCTTGAATTGATTCCATTGCCCAATCTTTATTAATCCCTCGCTTCGAGCTTCCTCCAGGGCGCCTACGTTGCCCTCCATGTCTTGTCGCAGGTTGACCTGGTAGCGATCTGGCCAGGGACGGTTCTCAGGTACGACATTGTAGCGAAAATAGACTCCGCTATCCCACTTGTCGTCTCGAAGAGCCTTACATTCGAACTCTAAAATGAAATTGCCGTATTGCTTATCGGTTTGTACCAACCCATTCCCTTCTTTAAGCAGAATATCTCCGTTATCGACTATCGCTTCGCAATTAAGGACCGTCCAGCCGTCCAGGGTTTTTCCGTCAAATAATGCCACGCGTTTACCTTCGGCTGATTCAGAGTTTTGCTCGCTCTCGAAATCTGAGCATGATGTCAAGACCGCTGCCGCAACAAAAAGTACTATAATGTACAATGTGTTTGATTTCTTCATAAGTTCTCCAATAGCGTGACCTTGTTCATATTTGCAGGCGATATGTTCTATATCTTGCCAACAACCAGGCAGGAATTGTGGCCGCCAAAGCCGAATGAGTTGCTCATCGCGATATTGACATTTGTTTCACGAGCTTCCAGAGGCACAAAGTCCATTTTGGCACCACATCGCTCATCTACATTTTCAAGATTAATGGTGGGGGGGATGATTGATTCATTAATGGCTTTTACACATATAATCAACTCAACGGCTCCGCTGGCACCGAGTAAATGTCCGAGGCAGCTCTTTGTCGAACTGACAGGGATTTTATATGCCTGCTCACCGAAAACAAATCTGATAGCCGAACTTTCTGCGATGTCATTCAGGGAGGTTGACGTCCCATGGGCATTGATATAACTTATTTCGTCTTTTTCGACATGTGCGTCATTTAATGCTAATTCCATTGCCGCTGCGGCGCCTTCCCCATTAGGCCGCGGGGCGGTAATATGATAACCGTCATCGTTGGCACTATAGCCGAGAAGCTCGGCATATATATTAGCGCCTCGCTTTTTGGCGTGGCCTTCTTCTTCCAGAACCAAAACTCCGGCCCCCTCGGAAAGAACAAAACCGTCTCTGTCCCTGTCGAAAGGTTTTGATGCGCCCTGTGGATCATCATTACGTAAGCTCAGCGAACGGGCGGCACAAAATGAAGCCAATCCTATCGTTGTAATGGCCGCCTCTGCACCGCCGGTTATTATAATATCGCTTCGTCCGGCAATGATGTTGTTAAACGCTTCTCCGATGGCGTTATTACCCGATGCACAGGCGCTTGATACGCAAAAATTAGGCCCTCGCAAGCCGTAAGCGATGGCGATATTGCCACCGGCGGCATTAGCCATAAGGCGGGGGACACAGAAAGGAGAAACCTTCGTCGGGCCTTTATTCAAAAGCCTGATGTGTTGATCTTCAATTTCTTTAATACCACCTATCCCGGTGCCTACGATAACTCCGGTACGAAAAACGTCTTCTTTGGAGAAATCAAGGCCGCTGTCTTCAACTGCCTGTTTCGCCGCAGCCATCGCAAACTGAGTAAAGCGATCCATTCGCTTGCTCTCACGCTGATGGACGTATTTCGTTACGTCGAAATTTCTCACTTCACCACCGAACCTGACCGGGTATGCACCGGTATCGAACGATTCGATCATAGAAACACCGCTTTGACCCTCACACAATGCAGTGAAAAGCTCGTTAGCGGACTCAGCTAAGGCGGTTACACAACCTAAGCCTGTGATAACAACACGCCGTTTACTCATATTAAACTTTTTCGCTACTCTTGGCTTTTTGTTTGTGCAACATTGACGATATAGTCGATTGCAGCGCCGACCGTCTGGATTTTCTCAGCTTCTTCATCTGGGATGCTCATATCGAACTCGTCCTCAAATTCCATTACGAGTTCAACGGTATCCAATGAGTCGGCATTCAAGTCGTTAATAAATGAGGTCTCACGCACTATTTCCGCTTTGTCTGCGCCCATCTGCTCACTTATTATATCGACCACTTTATTTTCTATTGCCTTAACATCTACTTCATCAGAACTCACTTGTTTTCCTCCCTAATTAAATAGGAATTAAATCCATAAACTTCCAATTCTACTACATTAACATTAGCTGCAACCAACAGCCAATTGAATTTATTATATATTGGCGGGTATAGTACATATAAAAATACCCATCTTCAAATCTTTTTTTATTTTTTTTTTACATTGCCATACCGCCATCTACACATAGTACCTGACCTGTGATATAGCCGGATTCATCGCTGGCAAGGAATGCAATCGCTTTGGCGACATCTTCGACCCGGCCGAATCGGCGTACCGGAATAATCTGTTTAGCGGCGGTTTTGACGGCATCCGGGAGAACTTCCGTCATTTCGGTCATAATAAATCCCGGAGCGATGCAATTTGCGGTAATATTCTTTTTGCCGACTTCCCGGGCAATCGATTTTGTCATTCCTATAAGGCCCGCCTTGCTCGCTGCATAATTGCTTGAGCCAGCCTGTCCCATTACACCGGCTACGGAGCTTAAATTTATGATCCTACCGAATTTGTTGCGAACCATAGATCTGACTGCAAAGGTGGTTGCGAAAAAAGCCGCACGCAGATTGACGTTGATAACTCTGTCAAAATCCTCTTCCTTCATTTGCATCATCAGCTTATCACGTGTTATACCGGCATTGTTGACCAAAATCCCTATCCCGCCGTATTCGTTGGCAAGAGACTCAAGAACTTTAGTAAATTCATCAGTCTTGGTTATATCCACACATTTTGTGATGACTGTAAAACCGGCTTCTTTTACAACACCTTCAAGCTCAGTTAACTGCTCGTTATTTATATCCAGCCCGGCAACAATTCGGCCTTGCTTAAGCAACTCGAGAACAATCGCCCGGCCGATTCCTCTGGCGGCACCTGTTACAACAGCCAGTCTTTTTTCCGACATCCTTAAAATCTCCAAAATAAAATCATTCAAATATTCATTCCAGCGCCTCGTGCGTTGGATTGTTATAACAATTTCTCTATTGCCTGCAAAGTGCTGATATTTACAACTTTTATTTTCCTGTTGATTCTTCTCATCAGCCCTGTCAAAACCCTGCCCGGCCCAATCTCATAAAACTTTTCGAGACCATCAACTATAAGTCGTTCCATACATTTTTGCCAAAGAATAGGACAAGTCAACTGATTTATCAGGCCATCTAAGATTTTTTGGCTCGTCTGATAATATTCAGCGTTAATATTAGCAATAGTCTTGATTTCAGATGGTTCTGAAATCTTACAATTAGACAAAGCTTCTCCAAGCCTTTGGGCCGCACTGGACATCATTTCTGTATGAAAAGCACCGGCGACATCTAAATGGACAGCTTTTATGGCGCCATACTTTTGGGCTAATTGTTCGGCCCGCTCACAGGCTTTTGCGCTGCCGCTTACCACAATCTGTCCGGGACAGTTGAAATTGACGGGCACAATCAATTCGCCTTCAGAGGCTTCAGCGCAAAGCTGACGAACTTTTTCTTCGTCAAGGCCGATTATCCCCACCATTGCTCCTTCTGTGGCGTCAGCGGCGGCCTGCATCGCCTGACCACGCTTGTGAACAAGCACGAGTCCATCGGCAAAGCTTATCAAACCGGCTGCGTAAAGGGCTGTATATTCACCAAGACTGAGCCCAGCCATGACATCCGCACTTATACTGCTTGTGGCGGGATTTGTCCTGAGAACTTCTAATATGGCTGCAGATGTAACAAAAATAGCGGGCTGTGAAATCGTCGTACTGTTCAACTGTTCGGCGGGCCCTTCAAAGCAAAGTCCACTCAGGTCAAAGCCTACGATGTCATTTGCCTTTTTGTAAATCTCCGCCGCCACAGGGAACGATTGTGCTATTTCTTTGCCCATGCCAACGACTTGAGCACCTTGTCCTGGAAATAAAAAAGCTGTCTTCAATTGTCTCACGCGGCAAATTCCCCACACAGATATTTATTTAGAGTTCTTTTTTTCCGGCCTTCAAGATTTGCCTGACCGTTTATGTCAAAAATTCAGATTTTGTTGAATGCTGCATTGTTGCGGCCATATATCCCTCAACTAACGTCTCAGGAAGCGATAATGGAAGTCCTGCACCGAGAAAGAGCACACCTACCCCTTCATCCACACCACATTGCACAAGGTCGTCAAAATTTGAAAGGGCCACCATTACATTTACGCCGATAACCCCGCCAGCCTTTGTCTTGGCCTTTGCCTTTCTTATTTCGTTTCGCAAGGCCCTTGTGTTTGCTTCTCTGGGATTTATGTGATAATCGGATTCGAACTGACCGATTCCAGGTGTGGCAATAACTCCAATACCGCCAGCGTTTGCTACGGCTGAGGTTAAATTTGATAAGGAAATGCCGACGCCCATGCCTCCCTGGACAATTGGTATTTCAACCTCCATGTCACTTATACGCAGTGTTGGCATTTTGTTAAAATTCATATATTGTTAAGTTCCTTCATTCACTTATATTATTATCTCAACTCCCTGCGCCTTACAAAACAAAAAGAAGAAAACTCGGATTTGCTCGCAGTATAAGACAAAATATTCAATCAGAGAAGCTTAAAGCTCAACTATATTTGCTCCCCAGGTTAAGCCTGCACCGAAAGCTACTAAAATGATAATATCACCTCGTTTGATTTTCCCCCTCCTTATACACTCATCAAAGGCAATTGGCACGGAGGCCGCTGAAGTATTGCCATAATCGCTGATATTCACAAAAACCTTTTCCCTGGGCATATTTAAGCGTTTTGCTGCAGACTCGATAATCCTTGCATTCATCTGGTGAGATATCATCATCGTGATATCATCCATAGTCAAGTTACAGTGCTCCATACAACTGTTAACGGTTTCAACAATCCGTCGTATAGCCTGCTGATAGACTTGCCTGCCGTTGATTTGCATATAGATTTTCTTCGGATCGTCTAATTTCTTGTTCGCCGGATACCGGGAACCGTACGCCTGGCAATTTAATGCATCCCAGCACTCTCCATCCGAATGCTGAGTGCTGTATAATATACCTGATCCTTTGTTGTCCCCTCGCTCAAGCACCATTGCCCCGGCACCGTCACCAAAAAGAATACAGCTTTTCCGGTCGGTCCAGTCGGTAATTTTGCTCAAAGTCTCTGCACCAATTAAAAGTGCGTTCTTATGTCGGCCGCTGTCTATAAACTGCTGTGCTACAGACAGGCCGAATATAAAGCCGCTGCACGCGGCCTCTAAATCGAATACCCATGCCTTTTTCGATCCCAAAGCTTTCTGCACAAAGGAGGCCGTCGATGGAAAAACCATCTCGTGGGTAATAGTAGCCACAATAATAAGTTCGACATCCGCCGCTTTAAGATTTGCCTGAGCTAAAGCAACTTTGGCTGCTTCTGTAGCTAAAAATGCCGTGCTTTCACCTTCGGCTGCAATATGGCGAACTTTGATTCCGGTACGAGTCGTAATCCATTCGTCAGAAGTATTTACCATCTTCGCAACTTCTTTATTCGTCAGCGTTTTTTCCGGCACAAAAGAACCGTAACCGGTTATAACTGTACGGTAAGGAAGCTGCTCGCTAATCAGTTTACTCATCAGGGGTCCTTACGCAAGTTTCCGAGAGGCATTGAACTATCTTGTCGTTTATTTTTTCTGTATATAATTTTTTTGAAGCTAAAATAGCATTTTTTATGGTTCTGCTTTTACTTGAGCCGTGGCAGATTATCGCTGTGCCGTTAAGCCCCAACAGTGGTGCTCCGCCATAAGTATTATAGTCATATTTAGTATAGATTCTTTTCATCACAGGCTTAAACTTCATGACAAGTCTAAGTTTCTCCTCCATAAGCTCATGCTTGATGGCCTTAAACAGACCGTCAACAAGACCTTCTGTAAGTTTGAGAATCACATTCCCAACAAAACCTTCGCAGATTACAACGTCACTGGTACCTTCGAAAATATCTCTTCCTTCGACATTGCCAACGAAATTCATATTCGGGTCGGCTTTTATCAGCTCACGGGCCTTTTTAACGATTTCATTGCCCTTTGCATCTTCCGAACCGATACTCATAATACCAATTCTCGGATTTTCAATCCCAAGCATACGTTTTGTATATACGCTTGACATCAAGGCATATTGATAAAGATTTATCGGCTTACAGGCAATATTTGCGCCAACATCACATATTACTACCGGGCCTTCCGGCGTGGGAAATACAACCGCTATCCCGGGACGATTAACACCGGGCAGGTTCCTCATCCTCATTTGAAAGGCCGCGACACATGCCCCTGTATTGCCGGCGGATATGACAGCGTCTGTCTGCCCGCGTTTTCCTAATTTGGCAAGGATGGCAATTGAGCTTTTGGGTTTCTTCCGTAAAGTCTCTATCGGTTTGTCGGCCATACCGATAATGTCAGGAGCATGGACAATAGTGACCGAATCTATAGGGCACTTCCGAGACTTTAACTGCGCTTCGATTATGTCCTTGGGCCCAACAAGTATAAGCTCATCGTCCTTATCAAGTTCCTCGACCGACTCCAGGACACCGGCGATAATCTCATCCGGAGCGTTGTCGCCTCCCACTGCATCAATTGCTATCCGCATTCTTAGCTTTCTTCTTTCCCGAGCTTCAAGGTTATTTTCGGATTAACGTAACCGCAATTCTCACACGCCGCATGAGGCAGCTTGGCCTGATCACATTTCTTGCAGACTGAATAGTTCACAGCCTTTAAACGATGATGGCTGCGACGAGTACGTGTTCTGCATTTACTGGTTTTCTTCGCTGGTAACATTCTTAATTACTCCAAAAATCTTCAAAAATTTAAGTACAATCAATAGAGAAACAGCTTAAATAGTTAAACACCGCCGATTTGTCAAGTGAAAATTAACTATTGGCCAATATTTAGCCCTCGGGTATTTCATGTTATTTATCGGTTTTGCGCTTGAAAAAGGATGAAGATATGTTATGTTGTCGTATCAGCATCTAACAAGCTTTTTGGAGGAGATAATCCAAATGGCGTTCAATCAACGATATTTTCTTAAAGACAAACTTAACGTGAAAAATGTACGCACCTTTTTTGTTCAGAAAATATATACTTTTTGAAAGGGCGATAAGATGAAAAAGACAATTTCACTCGTATTAATTTTGGTGTTGGGTATTGCTATCGAGGTTGGGAATGCAGATTTCACATTCGGAGAACCCGTTAATTTGGGTTCACCAATTAGCACGGAGAGGGGTGATGGTTGCCCTCGATTCACGGCTGACTGTCTTTCAATGTACATTGAGTCAGATCGAGGCGGTCCTTGGGACGTGTGGTTAGCGACGCGCGAAACAATAGACGACTCATGGGGAGAACCAGTGAATCTCGGGCCGACGATCAATTCTGAACATGGTTTTGCACCAAACATCTCACCTGATGGTCTTACGCTTTACTTTAGCTCCTGGCGGCCTGGCGGCCTTGGTCAAGCAGATCTGTACGTTACGACGCGGGCCAACCTTGACGACCCTTGGGAAACGCCGGTCAATCTTGGATCAAACGTCAACAGCCCTGGTCTTGAGGATGGTAACCAGATTTCATCCGATGGGTTAACTCTCTACTTCACCTCTGAGCGGTCTGGTGGCTATGGGCAGCTAGACATTTGGATGACAACTAGGCCTCATACAAGCGTGACTTCTTTAGTTTTGTTATTGATGACTTAACAAAAGTACT
>CBDURK010000117.1:0-8301 GCA_965369645.1 uncultured bacterium
AGTAGCTACCAGGTATGGTTTGAACGCTGGGGATGTGAATCTGCCACGAGCGGAAGCTGCAGTACTTCTTCTAAGCTCAGAAAGGCAAAAAAATACTGTTTCAATGATCCTTATAATCCATGGGACTGTGACACAGGCAGTTGGAATTTCTATTATACGCGGGCATGTGATTAATTGTTTTGCTAAAATATTGCACAGAAAGCAGATGGGATGTATCTCCATCTGCTTTTTTTATTGTCCATTCATGTTGACTATTTTCAAGTGCAGCCGTATAATAAAAGGGTATGAAACGCGAGGGCTTCACACTTATCGAACTGCTTGTAGTTATTGCGGTAATTGCCTTAATTATAGCTATATCGTTACCAATTTTCTATAATTCGAGACTGCAAGCTGAAGCCGTTGAGTGTCAAAATAATATTAAACAATTATCCTTAAGTTTAACTATGTATGAGGGCGACTATGGAACTTTCCCACATGCTATTGATGAAACCTCACGGGAACCCCCTCCCGGCGGCGAGCCCGGTAGTCCCCTGTATGATAGAGTTGGATTGTGGTGGATAAACCATATCATTGACTATTCAAGAAAAAACAGGGATAAAATTTCAGTTATCTTGTGTCCGTCCAAAAAGATAAATGATATAAGGCTTAAAGATAACGTGCTGTGCGGCAATTATGGTGTGAACCTGTCTATATGTAAAAACTTGATGGGTGGAAGGGGCCAGGCTGAATTTGTCGGAACGCCTTTATCCAGTAGCAATATCCTACATCCCAACCGAAGTCTGCTGATAGTTGACAGCGGCTACAGCATGATAAACTGGCGGCATGTTACCGATGTTCCCCCCGAACCTTTGGGTAATTCTATCGAAGATGCTGCTTATGTTCCCGGCCTAACGATTAACAAAGAAAAGGCTTTACGACCCGGCATGGAATGGGACGCCATTAATGGCCGCCATCCAAATAAAAAAGTCAACGTTGGATTTGTTGATGGACATGTCGAACGCAGACAAGCTGAAGATTTATTTATTGAGAAAACTGAGTCCGGCTACAATAATCGCTATCCTCTTTGGCGGCCAATCAAGAACAACAATGACTAAAATCCCGCGTCTTTAATAGCTTTCTGTATTTTGCTATCATCCAAATATTCAATGACCATTACTGTTTCCAGAAGAGGCTCAGCATCGTCATTGAATCTTGTATACCACTCGACTTTTTGAGGCAAGCTCTTCTTTGCGTCTACAAAAACCCGCCATATCATGAATTCTGAGGAACCGCTATATTTTCTCTTTGGCAATATCAACTCGTATATCTCAATCCCTTCAGCGACTCCCGAGATTTCATCATCCTTGCGTTGCCATTGAAAGCCCGGGGGAATCTGAGATATATCATCAAACGGCATTATACCTAAAGAGCCACTTATTTTCTGTTTGATTCCGGGAATGTTATCTTCAGCTAATTGGTTCACTTCAATTTCGCCTGTCTCGGAGCGTTTGCTCTTTATTTTGAGATTAGAGACATCCCAGAAAACTAATCCTTTTTCAGTTTTCGACATAGAAATATTCAATGTTCGCGAAACCCATTTTTCTTCTATAATCTTTGTTGAAAGTCCAGTTTCGTCTGAATCCAACTTCAATATATGAACGTTTTTAACTAACTCAATGGCTTTGTAAATCTGCTCTAAAGTAACTGCTTTGGCGGCGGGAGTATTGAGCAATAGCGCAAAGCCTATTAATATAACCGCCGCTGCTGGAAGACCGATTTTTAGAAAAGGTCTCAGATTCATAGCTGAGACCTTTTCTCTCAAGGCGGCAGCAAAATTGATAGTTGGAGCGGGCTGTTCAATATCTACTTTCTGTTTTATTATTTCTACCCTGATCGGAAAACCGGTATAAAGGTCATCTGATTTGCCGGCCTGGCTGGTTTTTTCGGATTCATCTACGTGATATATCGTAACAACCTCAGAATCCGCTCGTTCGGCCATAGCTGTCACTGATGCAGCCATTTCGGAACACTCCGTGGTGTCCGGTGAATGCCCTTTCGCAAAGAACTGGCTTAAGACGTATAATTGTGTGCTGTTAAGATTCAGCTTTTGGATTGCTTTTAAATCTTCAGCGCACTGCCCACAATTGTCCAGATGTGCTGTTATCGGTGTTGGTATTCTAATCTCTATAGCCGGGTCTAACATACCGGGGAGAAACGGTCTGACTGTTTCGCAGGTTACATACTTATCAATATATGCGAAGTGAAGTTCCAGCATGGCAGTAACAGCGGAACTGTTTTGCCCCTGTTGTGATTTGACGCCATCTTTTTGCGATAACACAACTTTAAGCTGGTTTATTTGCTTTTGGCAGTGGCGACATTGTTCTATGTGGTTACTGGTAGCTTGCGGGATGAGCCCGCAGCTCTCTTCACATAGACAGTCATAATAATACAGCTTAGCCTCTTCACACATAGAATTATGATTTTGATTTTTCACTATCATTGCCTCACTTAAAAGATTGACGCATTCTTCTGAGCCCAGTACAGATATACCTACTGACAGACGTACACTTTACACCCATTTTCTCAGCGACTTCTTTTATGGTATAGTTAGTCCCATACCGTAAAGCGATTGCCTGAGATTGGCTGCTCGTCAAACGCCCTTTAATAAGACCGAACATCTTATTCATCTGCTCATCTCTAATTAAGGCGTTTTCCGGCTCAGTATTGTTGATAGAAAAATTACATCTTTCCTGATATTTATGAATTTGTGTATTATATCTTTCTACCTGACGTTGAGTATCTACAATATCGTTACATATAGCCCTATAGAGATAGCTTTTGATATTTTTGACATTCTGGGGTATGGGTTTAGAAACAAGAGAAAGAAAGAAATTCTGGAATATATCATCTGCATGAGATTTATTCTTAATCTGGGAATAGACCACCATATGAATAAAATCTCTGTATTCAGCAAAAACCTCGGTTGCTGTCCCTACATTTTTTTGGCACATACTTGTTTCCGGCAACACCATTGAGGTTTTGTCCCTCTTAAAAGATATTCAAAACCGCACAAAAGAAATATTACAGTTAAATAAATAATCGACATTAAGCCGCTTTATTTCGCTGTGCATAATTATACCAAAAAAATACCAATAATTGCAAATTTTCTCATATAAAGGTTCAAAAACTGTCTATAAGAAATGTTTGATTTGCCCGCCGTGGAGCTGTGGAGCAGTTCGATATCTGCTACCGAACAGATATTTCCCAGGGCCAATGTGTGGGCATAGAAATTTCTTAAAAGCAGTATTTAGAAGTATTTATGTGTGCAAGATGAGGGCGAATCGTCCAATATCTGCCACACTTTTCGCTTGCCGGCCTGGAAAAACCTTAGAACATCCGACTATCCCTTTTTTTTGGAAAAATTCTACTATTACTATCTGCTAACGGGGTAATTCTCGGAAAAAGCAGCTTTTGAATGCAATTCAGGCCAAATATAAATTGAAGAGAAAAGTGTAAAAAATGTCTTATCTAAGTAAAAGGAAGAGCAGGCCGATTTTACAGAACCGCCTGCTCTTTTGCTCACTCAATCAAAACAAATCTTACTGAATCGTGAATAACGCAACCGACTCCTGGTCCTTGATGAAGATTCTGTTACCGGCAATTACCGGGTGTGAATAAGTAGGTGTATCTGCCACTTTTATTTTGGCCAGCTCGTCGTATTGATTTTTACTCGGTTTATAAATAATCAGTTCGGAGTTGCTGGGCAGTGCCATAAGACAAGAGCCGGCATCGACAATGGAGGTGAAGCCGTTGCGGTCGCGCCGTGTTTCATCAGTCCAGGCTGTCTGGCCGTTCTCGGCATTTATGCAGAAGAGTTTGCCGCCGTCGGACAGACCAAAGATCAAGCCGTCTTTAAGCACGGGCGTATTGTACTGCGTCCCCAGTTCCGCGTTGCTCCAAAGCTCTTTTGCGATAAAAGCATTACCCTGCTTTCCAATTTTTATTGCCTTTGTTCCACGTCCTTTTGCGGCATAAATCACAGTCTGGCCATCCACTATAGGGGTGGCGGCGTTGTAAGCCCTCCCCGGTGGTATGGACGGAAGTTGCCATAGGAGTTTGCCATCTGCTACACCAATCCCCACAATGCTCTTTTCGGTGGGTGTGACGATCTGCTTTGTTCCGGCTACCGTCAACAGAGCGGGCGAGCCGTAGTCGGGACCTTCATCTGACCAGCGCCACTTTTCATTCCCGGTGGCCAGGTCGTATGCAATAATCGCGCCGTTGCCCTGAGCTCCAAGCTGAGCTATGGCCAATCCATCAACGACTATTGGAGACATCGAAGTGAAGAATCTTGGTACTTTCTTAGGGAAGGGGTCTTTACGCCATAGTACCTTACCGGTGGCGGCATCCAGGCAGGAGAATACTCCGCCAACGCCTATTGTGACGACCTTTCCATTTGCCACCGTGGGTGAGCTTCTGGGCCCCGGGTGCCGTCTGGCTGCTCCAGTCACGGCTTGCGCCGGGTATTTATCCTTCCACAGCTCTTTTCCGCTGTCCGCATTCAGACACAAGGTTACTTCTTCATCGCCCTGTCGTGTGAAGACATAGAGTTTGTTACCCACCCGGGCGGGGGTCGCACAACCCAAACCTACTGTCATTTTCCACTTCTGCGTCAGCTCACTCGGCCATTGGCGAGGCGCTTTGAATCCTCTGGCCTTGCCATCTCTGTTTGGTCCACGCCACTGAGGCCAATCCTGTGCGAACAGACAGCTTGCGCACATCAGGATTACACAAACCATAACCGCACTCAATTGATTTGCTTTTTTCATAGTAACCTCCATTTCATTTCCTGCTTATCAATCCATGCAGAGCCGCACTTCCGGCAACTATCTGCGATTGCAGACTCGCCCTCATGATTCCTAAAGGTTGGTTGATATAAAAGACGATTCAACATCCGACTTTATTGCAGTTTTATAAAATAAACAACTAAAATAAGAGCAGGAGTTCATTTATATTCTCCGGCAAG
Source organism: uncultured bacterium (assembly GCA_965369645.1). Classification (GTDB taxonomy): domain Bacteria; phylum Planctomycetota; class Phycisphaerae; order Sedimentisphaerales; family Anaerobacaceae; genus NIOZ-UU13. The sequence goes on from CBDURK010000117.1 coordinate 5,006, forward strand.
CGTGTAAATCCTATTTCACTTAAACATTATTCCATGCCGGAGGTTGCACATGGACACATTGTCAGAATAGTGTAGAATAATGAAAGCAGAATTCAGTAATTTCAACAACGAATCAAGGAGCTAAAGCGTGATGGAGCAACAAACAAAGATTCGACTGGCAGTATTGCTTGCAATTGCCTTGAGCATTTGTTTTGGCCCCGGGCAAGGGGGAGTTCGAGCCGGAGAGCCGCAGCCAAACTATGACGTTCATACCTTTTACTATCCCTGGTACGGAAATCCCCAAACCGACAATTACTACGAGCACTGGAACCATCAGCAATCTGTAAAAAAGGGCGAACCCAAAAACTATCCCGGCGGAGAAGATATCGGCGCCGATTTCTATCCCAAACTCGGCTGTTACAGTTCCAACAGTTATGATGACCTGAATGCCCATATGCAAATGCTTCGCCGGGCGCAGGTGGGTGTAATCTGTACATCCTGGTGGGGCAAAGACTCTTATACGGACAAGGCTTTTCCGCGACTGCTCGATGCCGCTGTGAATCATGATATCAAGGTGAGTTTTCATATTGAGCCTTTTCCCGGCCGCAATGCTCAGACTGCTCGTGATGCCATCGTTTATATTATCGATAAGTATGGCTCGCATCCGGCCATCTACCGCTATGGAAAAGACAACCCGCGACCGATATTCTATATCTACGACTCCTATCTAACACCTGCGAAGCAGTGGAAGACAATTCTTTCACCTGACGGGGCTCAGACCATTAGAGATACCAGATATGATTCTGTAGTCATCGGGTTGTGGGTGAAAGAACACGAGCAGGCTTTTATGACCGAAGGGAACTTCGACGGCTACTACACTTATTTTGCAACTGACGGATTCACTTACGGCTCCACTATCGAAAACTGGCCTAAGCTTGCAGATTGGGCACAGCAAAACAACAAGCTGTTTATTCCCTCTGTCGGCCCGGGATATATTGACCTGCGTATTCGTCCTTGGAACAATGTTAATACCAGAGGCCGCCGGAACGGCGCTTATTACGACCGTGAATTTGCCGCCGCAATAACCGCCCGTCCGCCAATCATCAGTATCACCAGCTTTAACGAATGGCATGAGGGCAGCCAGATCGAACCGGCAGTTCCCAAGAAGATTTCTGATTTCAAATATCTCGACTATGAACCTCATTATCCCGAGTACTACCTGGATCGTACAAGTTACTGGATCAGCCGGTTCGTTAAGTCCTCAACGGGCGAGTCCACGAAATACATGATTATAGTTACCGGCGGGGAGCTGCTGTCTGGTGTGTATCCGGATGGCCATACCTATTTTCTCACGCGGACGCTGCGTCCGTTAGGCCTGGAATGTGTCGGGTCGATGAGTGTCGATGACAGGCAGGCCGACCTCAAAGAGGCGCTTCACTACGCCACGGACAAAGCGGCCCTGGTTATTGTTACGGGCGGCCTCGGCCCAACTGAGAATGATATTACCCGCGAGGCGCTCAGTGAATTTACGGCAATCACATTAAAAGAACACCCGGAGGTGCTGGAGAAGATGGCGCAACGTTTCCGTGTATCACCTGCTCAGCTTCGCGCAAACCTGCGCCGGCAAACCCAGGTGCCAACGCGCGGCACACATCTAAAGAACTCCAACGGAACGGCTCTTGGCCTGGTTTTCGAATCGGCCGAGGCTGTTATAGTAGCGCTGCCGGGCCCGCCGCGTGAATTGCAGGCCATGGTCAGCGAGGAATTAGTGCCTTATCTCAAGGAGCGTTTTGGAACACGACTGCCCGGGAGTTCAATAACATTGCGGTTTGTGGGTCTTGGCCAGTCCCAGATATCCCAGACGCTAAGAGACCATGTGCCACTGGCATCCGACATTATAGTTTCCTCGCAGTTCCAGGGCAGTCGGGTGGACTTTACCTTTTCACTTCCAAACAATACACAACAGAATAGAGACCGGCTGCAGGAGTTGAAACAGAAGATTCTGGAGCACCTTGGTGATAACGCATACGCGGACGATGAGACATCGCTGGAGGAGCGTGTGGTTCAAATGCTTGAAGCGCACGGCGTAACGCTGTCGCTGGCGGAAGTAGGCAGCGGGGGCAGTCTGGCCGCTGCACTGAGCGAAGCCGACGGGGGACACAGGGTATTAGTCGGGGCCTACATTGCGCCGACTATGGAGAAGCTGCGCCGCCTGCTTGGTGTGCAAAATGAAAACAATACTGACGGCACATCCCGCACTCAACAGATAGAGCAAATGGCAAGGGCAACAGCTAATGTGGCCGATAGCCAATTGGCTATTGCAGTTAGTGAGGCGTGGCGAGATGAAAACGGTACGGCCTATGTAAACGTCGCTTTCAAATTATCTGATGGCCGTATGGAAAGCCGAAAGCTTCGCCTTCGCGGTTCCGGCGAATTGGCACGCTCCAGATTGGGTACGCAATTGCTTGACCAACTACGACGGATGTTAAAGTGAGGAGCGATTTATTTACATGTGTTAGGAGATATGGTTTTATGGTCAATAAGAAGCAGAAAAAAGCGGTTTCTCTTGTAACCAGGCTATTATTCGCTATTGCTATTTTCTTTTTCCTTGCAGGCTCAAACATATCAGTTGCCCAGCAAGACAATTGGGGTGCTCCTAAAGTGCAGGTACTTCAGGATGATGGAAAATGGATCATTGAAGGACTGAAAAATCGAATAGAACTCAATCCCACTGATTTGCAAATGACAGTTTACGCCGGGAGCATGAGATGGTCGATGATACCCTCATTTACCGGCGACCTTATCGTTGAGAATTCAGGGGAGCGGTTATCGCTGCGCATTGCCGATGCCGGTAAAAAAGAAATCTCGTCATACCAAACGGGTTTCAAAACCGGAATTAAAATTGCTCTAAAAGACTTTGCCTCTGAAGATAAACAATTAGATGTTCAAATCCAGCTTTTTATCTGCCTTGAAGGAGAGGATGAAGAGCTTGTTTGTGAATTAATTGCCGCCGAGAAAAACACAACGGTTCTGGAATGTTTCTGGCCTGGGGCCGTGGCTGACGATTGCTTTGATTATACAGTGGTTCCATTTATGCAGGGTATGCTGCTTGAGAAGGATTGGGCCGAGAAGGTCTGGTTGTATAATACTGTCACTTATGGGCGCGGGTTATATATGCCGTGGTGGGGTCATCAAAAAGGCAATTCTGCAATGCTTGTTTTGCTTGAAACACCGGAAGACGGCGGCTGTCGTTTCGAACATCCAGCCGGAGGCCCGACCAAAATGGAATTACGATGGATTCACTCTCTGGGGAAACT
>CBDURK010000118.1:0-8263 GCA_965369645.1 uncultured bacterium
TGACGAATTGGTAAAGGCTCAGATTAATTCGACGTTGATAGGCTTTTGAGGCGGTGGCGATTCTGCGGTTATTAGTTCTTTACCGAGGCGGTACGCTTCCTGAAGCGCCGTAGGATGTTGATGTATTTCGCCTATATCATCAACCTTGCTGGTAAATAAATTGGTAGAATAATTTATATCAAGCACATCAAAGTAGGATTTCATCGTCAATCGAATACTTTCGAATTGTTTTTTGCTCTTTGAGCCGCCCACGGCGATGACCATTGCACGGCGGTCGCGTTCGGAGCTGAAAAGCTTTTTATTTAGCACATATTTATATGCCCAGAGGCACTGGCTGCGATCAATAAGCATCTTTGCCTGGGCGCAGACGGACATAAAAAAAACAGGAGTAGCGAATATAAGCCTGTCGGCATCAAGTATCTTTTCTAAGAGTTGCTGGAAGTCGTCCTGAATCTTGCAATCTCCTCTTGAGTAACATGCATTACACTCGATGCACGGAGCGATATCGTAATCGGACAAATTGGCATATTCGATTTTTGAACCTGCGGATTCGGCTCCTGAAAGGGCTTCACGTAAGAGAAAATCGCTGTTGCCGTGAATCCTGGGGCTTGTTGAAATGCCAAGTGTTTTAATACCCATATTTATATCCTGATTTTACAAATGACCCCAAAAAGTGTAAATCGATGAACTTATCCACCGTAGGTCTTATACCTCGCCTGATTGGCCTGTGTTCGGATGGGATTCCAATGTTGTACATATCATTTCGGAAAAACTACTTTGCCGGCAACGATCGTTGTGTGAATTGAGTAGTTGCGGTCGAGCAGAACCAAGTCGGCATCTTTTCCAGGTACAATTGAGCCTTTTCTGTCATCGATACCTAATAGTTCAGCAGTTTTTTGTGTAACGGCTTTGATTGCGGTTTCAAAGGGGCAGCCTGTAAATCTTGTGAGTCTTTCGAGAAGCTGGCTTATGCCAAGAGCCGTGCCGATGAGAGTGCCGTCTTTGTACCTTGCGGTACCGTTTTTAGATTCGTATTCGATACTATTATATATGAATTTGCCGTCGCCAAGACCAAGGGCCTGCATACCGTCTGTGATAGGTATAGTGCGATTTGGGCCGAGTGTCTCATATGCCAATTTAAGAACGGCTGGATGTATGTGGACACCGTCAGGTATAAGCTGTGCGGTTATGTGTTTTGTCTGGAAAATGGCAGCCAATGGGCCTGGTTTGCGATGATGGAGTGAAGGCATTGCGTTAAAAAGATGTGTTACGTGTGAGATACCGGCGTTAAAGCCTTCGATTGTTTGGTCATAGGTTGCGCTGGAGTGTCCAAAAGAGGCAATGACACCGGAATCGATGAGACGTTTGATTAGTTGAGTGCAGTCTGGCAGTTCAGGTGCAATTGTCATCATTGTGAGCTGGCCGTTTGTAATATCCAGGATTTCAGCAAGCACCTGCATTGATGGTGGGCATATACAATCAGGCTGAATCATACCCTTTTTTTGCATTGAGATAAATGGACCTTCGAGATGTATGCCGAGCAGATTCGCGCCTCCAAGGTCCAGGCCAACATGTTCGGCGGCTATGTTAAGGTGTTGGTTTTTCTGTTCAGGCTTGAATACAGTTGTGGCAAGAAAGCTCGTCGCTCCAAAACGTGCACAAGTGTGTGATATAGCTTTCAGTGCTTCCGGCGTTGCATCGAGTACGTCTGCTCCGCCTGCGCCCTGAATGTGCACATCAATAAAACCCGGAGCGGCTATTCTGCCCTGAGCATCGAGTGTCTTGCAATCCGCCGGAGGATTGATTTGACCGATTTGGGTGATTGTGCCATCTTCGATGAGAATAGACGTAGTTTCTGCCTTATCTGGAACATTGAACAGTCTGCAATTGGTTATAAGAAGTCCTTGTATCATATCAGTTGTGATGGTAACCAAATTGTTGTTTGATTGCAACATTAACTTTAAGTTTGACCTTGCAAATCCAGCGACGGCTGAACAGAAAGAGTTGACAGAAGTTATAGCGGGACGTATGATTTGGAGGAAAGGGATTTTATTTTATACCAAAGGTATTTTGGAGCGGATATGATGGCTGAAACAGGAAAGAGTTGGGAAAAGCGATTAGCCGGCGAGCCGGATGAGCTTACGATTGATTTTGTAGAGTCGCTGTCAATAGATAAGCGTCTTTATAAATATGATATTGTCGGCTCAATTGCCCATGCGAAAATGTTATCTGAACAAAAGTTGATTACCAAAGACGAGTTCAATTCAATTAAGGATGGGCTTATCGAAATCAGCGAGGAAATTGCGGCAGGGCGGTTCAAATTCGAGAAGAAGTATGAAGATATTCATATGGCGATAGAAGCGGCACTGGTGGCGAAAATAGGTGCCCCGGCGAAGAAGCTTCATACCGGCAGAAGCCGCAACGACCAGGTTGCCACGGATGTTCGGCTTTGGATGCGGGACCAGATAGAGATTCTGCAGGCTAAGATAACTCTGCTTCAAAAAGCGTTCGTTAAATTGGCGGGTAAGTATGCCGAAGATATAATGCCGGGCTATACGCATCTTCAGCGTGCCCAGCCGATAGCTATTGCTTCTTATTTACTGAGTTTTGCAGAACAATTAGACCGTGATTTTATTCGTCTGAAAAATTGTCTTTGTCTGCTCAATATTTCACCTTTAGGCAGTGGGGCCCTGGCCGGTTCTACACTGCCGTTAGACAGAAAGAGCACAGCAAAGCAATTAGGTTTTTCGGATATCAGTTATAACAGTATTGATGCAGTTAGTGACAGAGACTATTGTGCGGAATTTATTTTCGATTGTTCGCTTATTGCGGCTCATCTGTCTCGATTGGCAGAAGATTGGATAATCTACTCCTCCAGCGAATTTGGCTTTGTCCGGATTGATGATGCCTATTGCACATCGTCGAGTATGATGCCTCAGAAGCGTAATCCGGACCTTTTGGAGCTTATACGGGCAAAAACCGGTTTGGTTTATGGTTCATTAGTGGCTATGCTAACGATTTTGAAAGGTCAGCCCTCGGGCTATAATCGTGATATGCAGGAAGATAAAACTCATGTCTTTGCTGCGAGTGATACCGCCGGTATCTCTCTGGATGTGGCGCGTGCGATTGTTTCACATACGAAATTCAATACAAAGAAGATTTCAGCTAAGCTGGATGAAGGTTTTTTGGATGCTACAGCCTTGGCCGAGTATCTGGTCGGAAAGGGTGTTGCTTTCCGCGAAGCACACGGCATTGTCGGGTCTTTGGTTGCTTATTGTGAGCAGCAGAATAAGAGCTTAGCTGACCTTAGTCTGGAAGAGCTGCAAAAGTATTCGGCCTCTGTTGAGAAGGACGTATATGAAAATCTCGGTGCTGCAAGTGTCGCAGATAAATATGTTACAGCCGGTTCAGCCGGGCCAAAACAGGCAAAAGAGCAAATTGCATACTGGAATAATCATTTGGGGCAGCGATGAGTGCCGGAGAAGATGAAATAACCGCATGGTTCGCATGTCAAAGCAAGTTGTCCGCGGCAGACTTCCCAATCGGCATCGGTGACGATATGGCCCAGATAAGATTAGGCGATGAGTCGTTGCTCATCACCACCGATATGTTGCTGGACGGTGTGCATTTCGACTTAAGAGAGGCAACCATAGAGCAGGCCGGATATAAGGCCATGGCAGTCAGCCTTAGCGATTGTGCTGCGATGGCGACGCTGCCTGTTGCAGCGGTTGTATCTGTTGCTCTATCGACAGGATTCGGTGAAAAAGAATTAAAACAACTTCACGCTGGGATTGTCAAAGCGGGAGAGAAGTTTGGTTGTGAGCTTGTTGGTGGTGATATTACGAGTTGGAAGAATAAAAATCCGTTTGCGATAAGTGTCGCAATGATTAGTAAAAAGGCCGGCAATGAGCCCGTCAGAAGATCAGGTGCCAAGGTAGATGACAATATCTGCGTGACAGGCTCGTTAGGTGCTTCAGGCTGTGGGAAACATCTAAATTTTGAGCCGAGAGTGACCGAAGCAATTAAAATCGCTCAAATGGTAAAAGTGCATTCGATGATTGATATCAGCGATGGGCTCAGCAGTGATTTAAACCGTATCTGCCGGCAAAGCAGCGTTGGGGCATTAATAAATGCCGAGAAGATTCCAATATCTCAACAAGCTCGAAAAAACAAAGAACCGATAGATTCAGCCTTGAACGACGGTGAAGATTTTGAGCTGCTTTTTACCCTTTCACAGGAAGATTGCCGGGGATTATTGGAAAAGTGGGATGAGCCTACGGCTATTTCGGAAATCGGCACCATTACAAATACGAAAAAAATGCAGATAAAAATGACCGATGGCCGGGTTGTAGATTTACGTAGTAAAGGATATGACCATTTGAAAAATTGACCGGTTAGCTATGGAGGTAAGAATTATGAGAAGTAGATTTTGGTTTATTTGGATGATTGGTTTATCAGTACTATTTAGTTTTATTTCTGTCGTATCCGGTGTAGAGAAACTGGACCATGGATTAGTGGCTGTTGAGCGTGAAGACGGCTCCGTATTTTTAAGCTGGCGTTTGCTCGATACTGATGCAAAAGGCATTAGCTATGTACTTACACGACGCTGTTTGGAACGTGCATTAGAGCCTGCTAATGTTTTATTGCATAGTTATCCATTTCGAAAACAACCGACAAACTTTGTAGATAAAACAGCAGAGAAAGGTAAAACTTATCTTTATGATTTACGTAAGAGTAGCGAGAAATTTATACCGGATCCAGATGATTTTTTAGGAAGAGCTGTCTTGAAGTTGACCGGGAGTGCTAAGCCTTATATAAGCATTCCATTGAAAGGCGATTATGATTTTCAGAAGGTAGGAATTGCGGATCTGGATGGGGATGGTGCTTATGAGTATATTATCAAACAACCGAATTTCAATACCGACCCATATCAACAGCCAGGTTACTGGAAGAAAAGCACAACCACATACAAGCTCGAAGCGTATCGCTTAGACGGAACAATGATGTGGCGCTACGATATGGGCTGGTCTATTGAGGCCGGTATTTGGTATTCGCCGTGGATTGTCTATGACGTCGATGGCGATGGTAAAGCCGAGGTTTATTGCAAGGCCGGCGTCGGAGACCCCAGGGATGAAAAGGGGCTTGTCCAAAGCGGCCCAGAGTATCTGGTCAAAATCGATGGAGAAAGCGGCAAAGTAGTAGCTAAAACCGCGTGGCTGAGTCGGGATGGATTTACCAAATATAACTATTACTGCCGAAATTTTCTTACAGTAGCATATCTTGACGGCAAAAAGCCCTCATTGATAATACAACGGGGAACCTACAGGCTTATCAAGATGCAGGCGTTGGATAAGAACTTTGACCAAATTTGGTACTGGGAGTCACCGCAGGAAGAAAAAAAGTACGGCGGGCAGAGTGGCCACGGTTTAATTACAGCCGATGTTGACGAGGACGGCAAGGATGAGCTGGTTATGGGGGCCGCGGTGATTGATGATAACGGCAAGGGTCTCTGGACGTTAGAGATGGGACATCCTGATGTTGCATACGTTGCCGATATCGACCCGGATAATCCGGGGCTGGAGATTTTCTACGGGATCGAACCACGACAGAAAACCGACGCAATCTGTTTGGTGGACGCCAGGACCGGTCGCAAACTCTGGGCCCATAAAGAACCCACTCGCCATGTTCACGGCCAGGGAATGGCTGCCGATATCCTCGCAGATTCACCCGGTATGGAAGTTTATGCCGGCGAAAGGGACTTAAAGCAGCGGTGGCTTTATAGTGCCAAAGGCAAGCTGATTGAGTTTACTAAAAGCGGTTCTCTGAGTCCACGTGCTCTCTGGTGGGATGCCGATCCTCAAAAGGAAGTAGCTGTCTCCGGTGCAATCCGCCACTGGGGTGGTGAGGCTATACAACCGATTGAAGGCAGGGTAATAGCGGTAGTTGATTGTCTGGGTGATCATCGGGAAGAGGTAATTACCAGCCTAAAAAGAGAGCTTCGCATTTACACAACAACCATACCTTCTTCTCAACGGTTTCAGTGTCTTATGCAGGACCGTCAATACCGATTAGGCGTTGTTGCTCAAACAATGGGTTATTACTATCCGGCACAGTTGGGTAAATGATTTATTGATGGATTATTGACCTGTGGGTATAGATTTTAATAATATTTCGAATTCATCGGAAGAGACCATTGAGTTTGGTCGAAGGCTTGGCTCGCAATTAAAAGGTGGGGAGATTATAGGTATTTGTGGGCAGTTAGGCAGCGGTAAGACGCATTTGATTAAGGGCATTGCCACCGGTGCCGGAGCAGAAGACTGCAAAAACGTTAATAGCCCTACGTTCGTCATAGTTAATGAGTATGTCGGCATGCTGGATATTTACCACATAGATGCTTATAGGTTGAATTCTGTTTCCGAGTTTGAGATGTTGGGCTTTGATGACTTCTGTTACCCCCGCTCAGTGGTTCTGATTGAGTGGGTCGATAAAATCGAACTTGTTCTACAGACTATAGACTACATTCGGATAGAGCTCGAACACGCCGGCGAATCCAAAAGAAAAATACATATCGAAAATACGCCCCTGTATATTAACTATTGATTATCCTCTGCTACTCCTGATTAGATAAGTTACCATTTCGCACCCATTCAGCTTTGCTCAAGCCTGCAAATTTGGCAACACGGGATTTATTTCTTATATTTTCTTTGGATGGTTATTTAGCTTTTTGAAAAATGCAAATTAAAGTGTTTTCGGATGTTGGGTTTTGGTTTTTTATTGGCCGTCCGGCGTCTGAATAAGACTGCTTAGAAGTATATTTTCAGGTGTATTTTCGGGAATTTTATAGGAGGGGATTAACGACAAGCAAAAGATTAAAGGTGTTTTTAAGCAATGTAATAGATAGGGTTGATACCCTGATTGCTGAGGAAAAGTATTATGATTATGCTAAATGTTGTGTGTTTTATCAGACAGTAAGTAGAACTTTTTTAATGAGAAGGGGCAAAAAAATGAAATCTAAAAGAAGCGGTTTTACATTAGTCGAAATTCTGATTGTTGTGGTCATTTTGGGCATTTTGGCCGCTATCGTAATTCCTCAGTTCACAGAAGCCAGTACTGAAGCCAAATTGTCAAGTCTTTGTACTGATCTTCAAACGCTGCGTTCACAAATTGAGCTGTACAAGATTCAGCACAACGATGTTCCACCTAGTTTCGCAGCCTTTACAGCACAAATGACAGCCCAAACGGATATTACCGGCGCTGCTGGTACCGATTACGGTCCTTATGTGCAGAAGATTGCAGTAAACCAGTTCAATAACATATTTGAAGCCACTGGTATACATGGTTTGCTTGATAACTCTGGAGTCGTTGGTGATAACGCTGGTAGCTGGGAATATGACGAAACCACCGGTAGAATCAATGCTGACGACGACTATGATAATGACGGTGTTGCAGGTCCAGACCACATGAATCTATAATGAATACTCTAACTGTTGAATAACAATGTTTATCTCAAGCTGACCAGGTTTAGCAAATAGCCAAAGCTGGTCAGCTTTTTTTTGAACAATATCGGGAGAGGGGTTATGAGAGAGAAGAAACGTTTGTCATATACTGAGGTGATAAGCATAGCGGTCGTGTTAAGCGTGGCTGCTATGTCAGTTGTTCCGAAGTTTACTGAAGCTACCCAGGAATCTAGGACTTGCGATTTGATCGACGGACTTCATCAGATGCGTTCTCAGCTTGATTTCTACCATGTTCAGCACGAAAACTGCCTTCCACCGGTTAATTCTTTTGAGAGTTTCAAAACTGTCCTGACAACAAAGGTAGGGCAGTACGGTCCGTATGTTGATGAAATTCCAGTTAATCCTTTTAATAATCTAAATTCAGTTCGTTTTGATGGCGAACCGGCAGGAGTGGATAAAGCCGGATGGAGAATGGATACAAAGAACGGACTATTCCACGCCGATGATTCCGCTGCACATGCGGCTCTTTAGAAAGATATCTCAATAACGGAGCACGATACTATGGCTTTTAGCCGAACAAAATATTGCAATGTAGGGCGGAGAGGATTTACTCTTGTTGAGGCAATGATGGCCACGGTTGTATTAAGTATTGCTGCGGTTGGTGTGCTGCTTCCATTTACCTCTGGAGCGGCTGTGCAGGCTGAAGGTATGCGCAGAACTTTAGGTGCAAAGTTAGCGAGTGATTTGATGCAGGAGATTGTTAATACACCGTTTAATGAGATAGTAGCAGACTATGATACTTTTTC
>CBDURK010000119.1:0-8230 GCA_965369645.1 uncultured bacterium
GATTACTCTTATGGATTGCCGTGTGAACAGTTGGTAAGCGAAGTGAAAAAGGAGAAGTATATGAAAAGAGCAAAGTTTGTCCTGTTAGTTAGTTTGGCGATTGCCTTTTTTGTGATACAGATATCTTCGGCGTGTGCCAAAGAAAAGGTTTCTCGAATGAACGACCCTCGCAGCGAAACAGAAGAAGGCAGGGACGCCCGAATGCAGTGGTGGCGAGAGAGCCGGTTCGGTATGTTCGTTCACTGGGGGTTATACTCCGGTCTGGCCGGAACGTGGAAGGGCAAGTCTGTCGGTGAACGGGGCGGCATGGAATGGATTCAGCAACGCGTCCGTGCGGATACTTGGGAATATGCCCACGAGGCGGTTCCGCTATTTCGTCCAAAGAAGGGTTTTGCCGACGATTGGGCGAGACTCGCCCGTGAAGCCGGATGTCGATACGTAGTCTTCACCACCAAGCACCATGACGGCTTCTGTCTGTTCAAATCCAAATACACCACCTACGATGCCCATGACCTCGTAGGCCGTGACCTCTGTCGGGAGATCGTGGACGCTGTTCGCAACGAAGGCTTGAAGGTTGGCTTCTATCACTCTGTCATAGATTGGCACCATCCCCAGTACGATTATCTCAAAGCCGACCAGCTACCTTACCCGCTAAAGGGCAAGCCATCCCCGAACGGCGCCCGCAATCATGATATTTATGTCGATTATCTTCACCACCAGGCGCGCGAACTTTTCTCGAATTATGGACCCATTGATGTCATCTGGTGGGACTATTCGAAAAAGGGCAACGAGGGTACATTTTGGCGTGCTAACGAACTCATGGCTACCGCACGCAGCCTCCAGCCAGCCATTATCTCGAACAATCGTCTATATCACATCCCTCACATCGAAAAGGAAGATTCCGTGGATCGCCTTAGAACATGGAAGCCGGAGCAAGGCGATTTCACCACACCCGAGCAGACTATTCCTTCCACCGGAATCTCCGGAGTTGACTGGGAAGTCTGTATGACGATGAACACGACATGGGGATACTCGGAGCATGACCACGCATGGAAATCCCCTGAAATATTAATCCACAATCTTGTTGATATTGTCTCTAAGGGCGGCAACTACTTGTTAAATATTGGTCCCAAAGGCGACGGCTCTATTCCTCAGGAAAGCATAGAGTCCATGCGGACCATCGGCCAATGGATGGCTGCAAATGGTGAAGCTATTTACGGCACGACGGCCAGTCCATTCGAGCCCCCGTCGTGGGGCAGGTACACTAAGAAGGCTGGAAAGCTCTACGTACATGTGTTTCAGTGGCCTGAGAACAGCGCACTCCAGGTTCCCGTTGGACTGCTGAACGTCACGCGCGTCTATTTGCTTGCCGACCTCAATAGAACCTTGTTGAAGACCGAAAAAAGACCTAATAGGCTGGTAATTCATGTCCCACGGAAAGCTCCCGACGACATCGTCTCGGTCGTTGTAATCGAGCATCAGTAGTGAAATCAAGTTCATGTTCATCTTTTTACAAAGGCTCATACCAATATCAAGGTAAGGTTGACTCACAGGGCAATATCGGCTAATATAAAGAGTACTTGGATTTCATGCATTCGCATAGCTAAACTGATACAAACTGCAAATATCAGGTTGATTGAAAGGGCTCTAAATGACGAACATTGCAACTATCCGGAAAGCTGTCTGCTACAAACAAAAAGCTCGGAGGATTACCTACCTGGTATTGATATCAGAATTGTTGCTTCTTACTCTCATTGGAACATTGTGTGATGCAGCCAACGAGCAGTCCGCTTTGCCGGACGTATTTCGCAGCGAGGATTTGTTGTGGGAAATCCGACTCGGCACCCATCAATACACTATTCCGAAAATTGATAGAGGCCGGATGTACATCGGCACGAATGATATAGCACTCAAACACCCCGCCGTAAAAAGAACCGGCGGTGGAATCCTTATGGCTCTCGATAAGGACACCGGTGAAATGATCTGGCAAATGCCGATTCCACGTTACATGGAAGGTACGAAGGCGCCATACCATTTCAATCAGTGGAAGTGCGGCATCTGTTCGAGCCCGGCGCTCGACGGCAACCGATTGTATATCGTAGGCCCTCGCGGCGACATTCTCTGCCTGGATCGCAATGGACAGGCAGATGGCAATAACGGGCCATTCCGCAAAGAAACCGAGTATATGGGACTTCCGAAGAATTCACCTTATCAGCTCACTCAAGCCGATGGCGATATCATCTGGCAATTTAATATGATTACAGAAATTGGCGCTGTACCGCACGATGTCTGCGGCAATTCCCCGCTGATCCACGGAGATTTCCTGTATGCCTCATCTTCCAACGGTCAGGATGACAAGCACAAGTTCGTTGCCAATCCACTAGCCCCAAGCCTGATTGTACTCGATAAACATACCGGCCGACTTGTAGCAACAGACGGTGAGCTGATCGGCAAGCGAATGTTCCATGGCCACTGGTCCTCGCCGGTGGCTACTCAGGTTAATGGGCAGACAATAATTCTTTTCGGAGGCGGAGATGGTGTTCTGTATGCTTTCGAGCCTTATGCACCGTCAAGCACTGACGACAAAACACAGAAGCTGAAGAAAATCTGGCAGTATGACTGCAACCCGGCAGACTATCGCCGCAGAGATGGCCGGGACATACCCTACGCAAGGCATAGCAATAAAAGCTCCGATGGGCCCAGTGAGATTATTGCAACGCCTATCGTTGATAAGGGGCGAATCTATGCGACTATCGGGCAAAGCCCTGTCCATGGGAAGGGTCAAGGTATGCTGTCTTGCATCGACGCTGCGACAGGTCGGAAAATCTGGGAGAGCCGCCGAGTAGATCGCAGTATTTTGACATTAGAGATTCATGATGGATTGCTGTATGCGCCCGATTTAACAGGCCGACTTCATTGTTTCAATGCCGAAACAGGACAGCACTATTGGCAGCATGAACTCGAAGGCGGCGTCTGGTGCGCCTCGCCAATTGTTGTCGATGGCAAGGTCTATATCAGCACCGAAGAAAGTGTATTATGGGTGCTCAAAGCCTCTCGCCAAAAAGAGGTCATCTCCCGTTCTCGCCTTAAATCCATAGCCATAACTCCGGTCGTTCACGATGGCGTATTCTATCTCCCAACACAGAGAAGGCTTTTTGCCATCAAATTGAATACACATTGATTCGCAATATGTCTCAGGATTAAAGGGGGCTATACTATTCGGCCAGACATTTATGTTTGCTATGTTTTGGCTGTTTTGATTTGAAGGTTCCAATGAAAAGGAATCCGTCTATGACAAAATACATTAAATTTTCCTGTTTCTTTGGACTACTTTTGGTTGTTATGTCGTGCTCCGGAACGTACGGAAAAGAACAACACACAATGACTATGCGACTTGGTGGATGCGGGGGAGTTTATTTTTACGCCTCAGCGGGTGAATTGTGGATTGAAGTGGAAAAACAGGATCTCAACATACGCCGAAACAAGACTCATTTGCATGCTCTCCTTTTAGCTCCTGATCGTAGTGTAGTCGATGAGGCATGGATTGGTGATGACAAGCTGCCGGCCGGAAGTGGCCCGGGACCTGTACAACGCGTATTACTACGTACAAAGGTTGAGCGGCCCGGTGTGTATGGATTGAACATTACAGTTACTGAAGATCGCTATGGTGAAAATGTTTCATGGGGATTCAGAAGCAACTGCCGGAAATATCTGATTGAGACGTCGCGAGGGCACAAGGATGCACGCCATGAGGAACCTATTGTTTTCCGTAACGCCGGCTCCGAAGGTGATGTTGTCTTTATGCCGGGTATCAAGCCGTTTTCTATAGAAGTGAGTGGTTTATCAGAAAGTGCAAAAAATTTACTCGTTTACAATGAAGGCGGAGAAACAATAAAGACACTCTCCGTTTCACCAAAGGGAAAGGCCCGGCATGATTTTCTCGGCGACAATTCACGCGATAGGAAGTTGTGGCGATTACATTTGAACGACGCTCAGGCCGTAATCAATATTGATGGTGTAACTCGCTGGGAAAAAGGTGATCTCTGGGAAGATCTTTCGTTGTGGACCCCGGATTTATCTTCATGGTTTCCATTTCATGAAAACCGGTGGCTGCTGACTCCATACAGCCGGAAGATTTATGACGACCTTGGCAGTGCCGGTGTGGTCAACTTTACTGTACATAATAACAGCCCTATATCAAAGCGTGTGAGACTGTCGTTAGAGTATGATGACAATGCTGTTTGGTCGGCTGAATTGCCCACAACCGAAATCATAATCGAGGCGAACTCCTCTGCGAAGGTACCGCTTGCCTATAAAGTGCCATCGAAAGGCACTCACTGGAAATGTTATGTCCGGGCATCTGTTCTCGATGAAACCGGATTTTCAACATGGTCCTCGGTGACACTGCACCGTGGAACCGCTCCGGCGCAGTCGCCCGTAAAAGTACCTATAAAACTTGAGCCATACCGACACGAAAATGAGCAGTTCGGGTATCTACCTCAGTACCCCCTTGACAATCAGGTCTATTTCGATATGGAAAACCGGCCTTTTATTATTTCAAACGATGGTGTGTTTTTCCTGCGCGATAATGTCTGGATTAAAACCACTACTGCGCATCGTGCCGATACTAACGGGACCATCCCAATCAGACCTGTCGGTACTAAAATTGCTTTCGACCGGGATAACGATGTTTATTTCTTGGGACGGAACAATGGCTCGACCGTCCTTTTCCGCTCCGGTGATCATGGTGCGACTTTCACGGCATGGCCTGTTCCTGGTTCGGGCGGTTTTGATATCGAGCAGTTTTCCGGGCACAATATGATAAGCGGGCCACCCCCTCTGGTGCGTTTCCATGAGACGGCGAAAGATCCGAAATTAATATGGCGCCGCATTCATGACCTTGACCTGATACTGCCTGCCAAGAAACCTGATGGCTCAATCGTCATGGGCGATCCCATCGCTGTTTCGAAAGATTGCATCGGTCTTTCCGCTCATTCGGGAATACCCTCGGCAATCGTGTCGCGGGGAGATAAGGTTCATATTGCCTGGGGTGAAGCGACACTCCCGGAGGAGAAAGCACCGGGCGTACCTACTTACGTGGCAACATATAGCCGCTCAACGGGAGAACTTGGTTCGCCTGCACTCCTCGGTTACGGTCCCCCGGCGAATGATGTACATAATTCGCCGTGTATAACCATGGATAGTTATGGCTATCTCCACGTGCTGATAGGCACTCACGGCCGCACCTTCAAATATGTTCGGTCACTGTCGCCCAACAATGCAGGCGGCGGCTGGACCCAGGCCGAAGATGTTAAACCCGGCCTTCGCCAAACCTATGTCGGCATGGTCTGTGGCCCTGATAACGCTCTGCATCTGGTGTTTCGACTGTGGCTGACTGACAATAAGTATTACCCCGCAAGTCATTATGCTAACCTGGCCTACATGAGCAAGCTGCCGGGAGAGAAATGGTCCGATGCATTGCCCCTGGTTGTCGCCCCATTCTCAGAGTACAGTATTTTCTACCATCGGCTGACCATCGACAGGAAGGGCGCATTATTCCTTTCTTACGACTATTGGTCAACTTTTTGGTTCTATCGTACTGATCATCGTGGGAACCGCCGGTCGCTTTTGATGTCGTCGGACAGTGGTAAAACCTGGAAGCTTACGCCGTCAATCGAATTCCTGCAATAAAAATCAATTTTAATCAACAGAACCTTTTCGATAACAATTGTCTCTATTTTTTGTTTATTCGGTAAAAACTTGATATATTTCGAAATACTCGGCGTATTCTTGCTTGACAGGCTCAGTAAAAGTCTATATGTAAGTATATTTATTGATTGTTGACTCGGTAGAAACCGTAGTCTAATGGATTGTTGTCTCTAATTTTTCATTGTAAGGAGAGTATGTTATGGCAAAGAAGAAGGTAGCTGCTAAGCCAATGACCAAGAGTGAAATCGTATCTGGCATTGCTGATAAGACAGGGTTGACGAAGAAGGATGTTAGTGCTGTGTTTGAAGCAATAGCTGCACAAATTAAAAAGAGTCTCGGTCGCAGCGGCGTCGGTGCATATACCGTGCCCGGCTTGATGAAGTTGGTCGTACAGCGAAAACCTGCAACCAAAGCTCGTAAGGGTATCAATCCCTTCACCGGCGAAGAAACTATGTTCAAGGCCAAGCCGGCACGAAATGTTGTGAAGATTCGGCCTCTTAAGAATCTAAAAGACATGGTTTGATTTTTGTAAGAATGAAGATAGGTTATAATAGGCCCACATTATATCATCATTTTGTGGGCCTATTTTTTAACTATGTCTTTAGCAGATCGAAAATCTTTATTCATCATGCGTTTGTCAAGCATGTATCGGCCCTTTGGGCATAGATACAACTATCGCCTTCGCCGGATATTTGTGTCTGCTCAATTCGCACGAATGTCATAGGTGTAAAGGTCCTTACCACACCGGATATATAATTTTCCACCGCAGACGACGGGATGTGCAAGGTAGGAGTTGGTCGGTTTTCTTTTCAACTCAAATCGGCTGACAATGTCGAATCCGTCAGGGGTTATGGCCAGCAGGGACATCGTGCCCTGGTGGTTTAAGGCATAAATCATTCCGTCGGCATAGGTGATGCCCACTTTGCCCAGTGTCCTGTCGAGCTTGATGGTCTTGCCTGTGAGAAAATCAACGCAGTAGAAAATCCTTCCGCCCACTCGACATGAGCAGCCGTATAGTTTGCCGTCTATCAGAACAGTGCCGCTGTGGCAGTCGTCCAGGTCCCGCCGATGCCATATAGTCGAGGCCGTATTTGAACGGGGGTTGGTTTTCAGCAGGGTTCCTCCAGAAGAGTGTCCACAGGCGATGAAAACATAGCCGTCATGGAACACGGGTCTAAGGGCATTCTGCGGTGACATGGGCACGAAAGGCGCCGACCAAACGAGCTTGCCGGTCTCGACGTTCAGACCGAATACTGATCTTTGTGTCATGTTGATCAACTGGCGTATGCCGCCGTGGCTCACGACAATCCCGGAGCAGTAGGCAGCGGAGTGCTCAATCTCAGTATTAATCCAGAGGGTTTTTCCCGTACGTTTGTCCAGAGCAACAACGCGGCTTTTGGGCCCGCCGGGCATGCACAGGACCTTGTCGCCATCTACAATCACATTCTCAGCGAAAGCCCAGATGCCGGATCTTGAATTGAATTGGGATTTTAGGTCCACCGACCAAAGTGGTTTGCCCGATTTTGCTTCATAGGACGCCAGCCTGCCGTCCGGATTCATGTGATACACAGCTCCATCGTTATAGGTCGGCGTCGCACGTGAACCCGGGCTCGGCCCGCGCCATGCTTTACCGTTGGGCATTTTCCACAACAGCTTGCCGTCCATATCAAGAGCTATGACCATTTCCTCGCGGCCAAAGTCGCCGGCTGTAAAAATCATTTCCTTTGCGATTGCCACTCCAGAATAGCCTTTGCCGCATTGCGAATATGTCCAGAGCAATTTCGGTCCGCCTTCGGGCCATTTCTTTAAAAGGCCTTGATCGAAGGAGATGTTCTTGCGGCCGGGGCCGTGAAACTCGGGCCAACTGGGACTGCTGCTGAGGTTACCGGCGGACGATAGTGGAACGTGGATGGAAGCGGCGACTATTAGCGCCAGGGCTGCAACTACGATCTGTTTTGTTTTCATGATTTTTCCTTGTTGATCAATAGTATTTTGTACATACTTTTCATGGTATTGTAACAAGAATGTTCGTCTGATGAAACCAGTTCGTTGCACGGCTTTTCCTTCTTGAAATTTCATTAAATTGGGTTTGAATTGGGTTTGTTTTGGGTTAAATTGGGTTTGTTTTGGCTTTAATTGGGTTTGAATTGGCTTTGTTTTTTGGCTCGGCAAGCGGGACAAAATCTCGTATTTACTTGTCATATCTAAAGTTATGTTCATTTTGTCATTTCTCAAATTGGCTTTGTTTTGCATAAAAAGGGGTGATTTGTAGAGCTATCTCTACAGTTGTAGAGGGAAAATTAGTGAAGAGTGAGCTAAAGTGCCTAAAGTGAGCTAAAGTTGGATAATTGATGCTCATGTTTAAGATTTCAGATTACATATTTCAGATTACATATTTCAGATTACATATTTCAGATTTCATATTGTCTCAGTGAGGGTAGAAAAACAGTCCCTCTATAATTAGAGGAGTGTGCAGTTTTGAACCGAAAAATGTCTCGATTTTCGATGCTGGATTCTTGTA
>CBDURK010000120.1:0-8205 GCA_965369645.1 uncultured bacterium
TGACGCCGCAGAAGCATATGAAAAGAAACAGACTTGACAGGCTTTTCAGGAAATACGGTAACTTCAGCTTTCTCCCACTGGCCTGTACCTACATTGTAAGAGTCGGTCTGACCCCACAGCGAGCTTCCATCGGAATAAACAAGGTCGAGATAAAGGGAATAATCACTGTTCCGGCTGCCGGCTATAGCTTCCGCTTTACTCCAGGCAGTAGCTATAATCGGTTCGGGTCTGGTTTGGTTCAATGTAACTGTCTGGGAGATGCCTCGCTGGGCCTGCGAATCGTCGCCGTTATCGCAAATAAAAATATTGCCACGTCGTTCGAAGCCTTTTTGCCATGGTCTCCATGCATTTTGCTTGAGGAGGTTTTCTTCTGCATCGCGCAAGTCGAGCACCCTCTTTACGACAGTACCATCAGCGTATGCAGGGCCGCTTTGCTGTTGAGAAGGCTCTGCATATAGGAATTGTAGCGGGACCAAGCCGAAACATATCAGCAGAAGGAGGCGGCGGCGGCAGGTTCGAATCATATAACTCTGATTTTTACAATCCACTGAACACAAAGAACTTGCACTTGGTTCTCTCATCACTTCAATATCCTCGATCTGGCCGGGAGCAGGAGCTCGGCGTTTTGAACGTTATTACTATGTTAATTTCTGCTTGTGGATTTTAACTTCTTTTATCCAGCAATACAAGACCGGTACGACTAACATAGTAAGAATTTCAATCGTCATTCCGCCGAAAGAGGGTATTGCCATCGGCACCATGATGTCCGAGCCCCGTCCCGTGGAAGTGAGTACCGGAATAAGCGCCAATATCGTCGTCGCGGTCGTCATCAGGCAAGGTCGAATCCTGCGCATGCCCGCTTCTATCACTATTTTACGGGTCTGCTCAATACTTTCTGGTGTTTTGTTCTGGAACGATTGCTTCAGATATGTACACATCACGACACCATCATCCGAGGCAATCCCGAACAATGCCAAAAACCCTACCCATATTGCCACGCTCAGATTGATCGGGTGCACCTGGAAAAGCTCCCGCATATTCACACCGAATACGCCAAAATCCAGGAACCATTCCTGACTATACAGCCATATCATCAAAAAGCCGCCCGACCAGGCAACAACTATTCCTGAAAATACCAGCAGGCTGGTTGCGGTGGATTTGAACTGGAAATACAGAATTATAAATATGATAAAGAGAGCCAGGGGTATAACTATCGAAAGTGTTTTGGCCGCGCGAATCTGATTTTCATAGCTGCCGGCGAATGTATAACTCACGCCTTCCGGTATAACGAATTCGCCGCTTTCAATCTTGGCTTGCAGGTACCGCTGACAGTCTTCGACGACATCGACCTCGCCGTGGCCGGGCTTCATATCAAACAGGACATAGCCAATCAGAAATGTGTCTTCGCTCTTTATGGCCTGAGGCCCGCGCACATAGCGAATTTCCGCTAATTGGATAATTGGAATCTGTGCCCCATCGGCCGATGGAACCAAAATCTTCCCTAACGATTCAATCTGGTCGCGCAATTCACGCACATATCTTACCCTTACACCAAATCGCTCGCGTCCCTCAACCGTTGTCGTAATTCGTCTGCCGCCTATCGCAACTTCAATAACGTCCTGCACCTGCCGAATCTTTATGCCATATCTGGCGATGGCATCCCGGTCGATATCAATCTCAATATAAGGCTTGCCTACAATCCTGTCGGCAATTACAGCGGCCGGTTCCACCGAAGGAACTTCTTTGAGAAAGCGTTCAATCTCCAGGCCAACCCTATCTATAGTATCCAGATCCGGCCCTTTAACTTTGACACCCATCGGAGCACGCATGCCGCTCTGAAGCATTACTATTCGCGTAGCAATTGGCTGCAATTTTGGCGCTGAGGTTGTGCCCGGAATCTGACCTGCTTTTACAATCTCATCCCAGATGTCATCCGGATTGTTAATATGGTCCCGCCATTGTCTAAAGGGCCGGCCGTAACGGTCGGGTATTAGCTCGCCTTTCTCATCGCGAGGGTATGTCTCTGTCTTTTTGTCATAGCGGAAGCGAATGGGATGCCCGTCTTTGTCGGTAATATATTCAGATTTATAATTGATGATCGTCTCAATCATAGAAATTGGCGCAGGGTCAAGGGGTGATTCGACCCGGCCGATTTTCCCCACGACTGAATCAATCTCAGGGATAGACTGAAAAGCTACATCCTGCTTTTGCAGTATGTCCAGGCACTCCCCGATAGAGGCATGCGGCATGGTCGTCGGCATATATAAAAAGGAGCCTTCATCCAAAGGAGGCATGAATTCTTTACCAAGTCCCGGGAAGCTATGCACGCCGGCGTACCAAAACCTGTTTGTTTTCAATCCGTCCGGCACAAAGAAAAAGACCCTCCCAAATCCAAGCCATACCATCAAGCCTATGACTACGAGTGCACTGGGAAGCGATAGAAAAGCTATTTTATGCCTGAGGCACCAGCCTAAAATATGAGGATAGAATTTCTGGAAAATACGGAAAAACAAAAGCAGCCCGCCGATTAACAATGCCACAAACACCAGATTTCGCAGCATACCTTTCTCCGAACCTAAAGGCAGCCAGTGATTGGCAAGTATAAATCCAACCAGAGCAACTGCCAGGGCGTTGGCAAGAATGGGCAGCAGGCTGTTCATTCTCTTTGGGATGTAGTCTCTTGTGAGATGGTAAAGAGCAATTGCGCCGATAAGAACACCTATCCACCAGGTAAGCCAGAAAGCCGAGACAACAGCAGCGACGGCTAATAATCCACCCAATAAGTACAGCCTCAACTTTTTAAGAGCAGCTTTTCTTGCAAACAGGATATGGGCCGCCGGCGGAATTATAGTCAAAGCCACTATCACCGAAGATATCAGCGCAAAGGTCTTGGTGAAAGCAAGGGGCTTAAAGAGCTTTCCTTCGGCCCCGGTCATCGTAAAGACCGGCAAAAAGCTGACCACGGTAGTCGAGACCGCCGTCAAAACCGCACCGCCGACCTCGCTGGCTGCTTTGAAAATTACCTCCTGCTTATTCTCATCCGGCCTGGCTTCATTAAGGTGTTTTAGAATGTTCTCACAGACTATTATCCCCATATCAACCATTGTGCCGATGGCAATCGCAATTCCCGACAGCGCTACAACATTAGCGTCTATCCCGCCTACCTTCATGGCAATAAAGCACATCAGCACGGCCAAAGGAAGCAGGCCGCTGATTAATACCGAGCTTCTCAGATGCACTACTAAAACGATAACAACGATGATCGTAACCAGTATTTCCTCGGTCAGAGCGGTGTTTAATGTGCCTAATGTTTCGTAAATAAGCCCCGTGCGGTCATAAAACGGTACAATTGTAACCTGCGAAACCGTGCCGTCGGATAAGGTCTTTTTGGGCAATCCGGGTGATATCTCTTCGATTTTGGCTTTTACATTTTTAATGGCTTCGAGAGGATTATACCCGTAGCGAACAACAACAACGCCTCCCACCGCCTCGGCTCCACCTTTGTCCAGCGCCCCTCGGCGAAGTGCAGGTCCGAATGAAACCTTCGCTACGTCTTTAATGTAAACCGGTACATTATCATTAACCTTTATTACCGATCTTTCTATATCGGAGAGGTCCTCGATAAAGCCCAGGCTGCGAATTACATACTCGGCCCTGTTAATCTCAATCGTTCTGGCGCCGACATCGATGTTGGACATCTTTACCGCCATAAATATCTCATCCAGGCCGACGTCGTATGCCCGCATCGCGTCAGGGTCCACGTCTATTTGATATTCTTTAACAAAGCCGCCAATGGAGGCCGCTTCGCTTATGCCCTTGGCAGATAGCAGGGCATAGCGGACCTGCCAGTCCTGGATAGTGCGAAGCTCATCAAGATCCCATCCTCCGGCCGGATTGCCTTTTTCGTCCCGGCCCTCAAGGGTGTACCAAAATATCTGCCCCAAGCCCGTCGCATCAGGTCCCAATGTAGCCCGGACACCTTCGGGAAGCGTTCCGGCGGGCAGCGAATTAAGCTTTTCAAGGGCCCTGCTTCGTGACCAGTAAAAATCGATATTGTCCTCGAATATAATGTATATTGAGGAGAATCCGAAAAACGAGTAACTGCGGATAGTTTTGACGCCGGGAATACCTAAAAGGGATACTGTCAAAGGATATGTTATCTGGTCCTCGACATCCTGTGGCGAACGTCCCATCCATTCGGTAAAAACTATCTGCTGGTTTTCGCCTATATCCGGAATGGCATCCACCGGAACCGGGCTCCTTGGCAGGCCCCCAATGTCCCAGTCAAATGGGGCCACCATAACACCCCATCCGATAAACATTATCACTAAAAGCCCAACAACCAGCTTGTTTTCAAGACAAAACCGTATTACTTTGTCTATCGGTGATTGGTTCTGACCAGATAGCTCTTCCATAACTTTATCCACAAAACCTGAACTAAACTGTCTTTACACTAATGCCGCAGTTCCCCCATGGTCCGTAATGAAAAACCAACCTCTTACCATCAAAGGCGAACTATAGGCCGGGCACAATTAAGTCTTCTGCTGTGCTTACTGCTTAAACTGGGGCAGTTTTGCCACATACTTTGCCGGTTCTGCAGTGAATTTTTCTTCGCAGCCGGGACAGCAGAAATACACCTTCTTGCCCTTATACTCAACGAAAAGGGCCTTATTGATAGGATTACCATCCATAATCGGACATGTTGTCTGCTCTACTGCAGCAACAACCGCCTCTACATGATTTCCATGTTCATCATGCGCATGCCCATCGTGCTCATCGTGCACAGATGTATTGGTAGCGACCGGCTCCTCCTTTTTGCAGCCATTTACCATAATCAATCCGACCAAAATTCCTGTTGCTAAAAGCATCATTCCAATTTTCATACTTTTGACCTTCATTTTTACACTCCTTAAAATATGTTTGACTGAATAGTTTCATTTCGGCTTTGTGCCGATTACTTCAATGACCTGTCCGCATTTATACATAGAAGCGCCAAAATAAGGATTACGGATATCCTCATCTATTTGCAGCCAGTCCGCTCCCTTGTTGTTAAATGCCATCGGGCAATTAAGCATGTAAAGGGTCTTGCCTTCGTAAATTCCAAATTGCCCGGTGACAGCAATAAGCTCGTTGGAAAGGTTCTCAAACCCTTCACGCATCGGCTCAATTGCCTCGGCTTCTTTTATCTTATCCAATGCAGTCTTCATCTTCATGCTGTTAGCCATCCACACTTTATGAGCATTGCCACTAACCAAACTCATTTCAACCGCAGAAAGCGCTTCCAGTATCTCGCCCGCCACACGGGCGGCACCGTCCTTGTCATCGGAAGCAAAAGCTTCATGCAATAATAAGTACTTTTCTACTACTGACCAAAGCTGTTTGCGATACTCATCCGGCACTTCGAATATCTCGTATTTATGGCCGCTTTGTGCGCTCATCATACTGGGCTTGGCCTGTATCTGAAGGGCCGAATCAATCTTGAAGTTACCGTTGGTAACGACAATCTCACCTTCGGCGAGCCCCTCTTTGACCAAATAGTAATTTGCTGCTCTTGGGCCAAGGACTACCTGCCTGCCCTCGAACGTTGGCTTATCTGTATTCGGTATCCGGACGTACACAACCGCTCGTTTGCCCGTTATCAAAGGCGCAGTTGCTGGAATTACCAGAGGCGGCTCATTGGGCTCATTGGCGGTGGCGTATAGTGACTCAGTAGCCACCAAATCCATTTCGCAGATGTCGCAGGCTCCCGGCTGGTCCTTAACAACAGACGGATGCATCGGACAAACCCATTTGCCGGCCAGTTCGGGTTCCATTGCGGCGCCGCCCTGGGCAACTTTCGCCCGCAATACGCTCCTGACAAACATTCCCGGCTTGAGCTTGCCGTCAGGATTATCGACGTTGAGGCGCACCTTAACCGTTCTGGTCTTCGCGTTGAGTATAGGGTCACGGAAGCTTATTTTGCCTTTGAAGACCTGCCCCGGATATGCCTCAGTAGAGAATTCAACTTCCTGTCCGTACCGAATCCAGGGCAAATCAGATTCGTAAGCGTCGAGCTTAATCCACAAATGCGAAAGGTCTGCAAGGGTGTAAATAAGTGTGCCGGTATTAACATACATACCTTCAGTGGCGTTTTTATGGATGACTACCCCACCCATAGGTGAATAAACTGTTATATGGGTGACCGGTTCGCCGGCGCTTTCGATTTTATCAATTTGAGCACGTGCAAGACCAAGGAGTCGAAGTTTATCCCTGGACGCCTCAAGTGTGGCAAGAGTGGTCCTTTTCATCAGGTCAGAAGTATTGTCACTGATACTGCCGACGGCTTTTAGGGCCTGAAGAAGCTCTGCCTGTGCGCTGATTAGATCAGGGCTGTAAAGATCGACCAGATGGTCGCCCTTATTAACTGTGATGCCGGTAAAATCCACGTAAAGCCGGTCGATTCGGCCGGGTACCCAGGCGGTGATATTTTTTACCCGGGTCTCGTCATAATCAACCTTGCCGACCATGCGGATTTCGGCCTCGACAAATTTACGCTCGACAGGGGTCGTTTGAACCTCCATAAGCTTTAAGGCCGCTTGCGAGAAAGTGATTTGTCTTTCACCAACTTCACCTTCCTCAGTAGTCATCGGTATTAAATCCATTAAACAAATAGGACACTGACCGGGTTTGGGCAGGCGAAATTGAGGATGCATCGAACATGTCCATACGGTCTGTGCCTGCGCAGCAGCCTGCTGGCCGGTATGTTCATTTGTCTGGGCAACGGGAGATTTGTGAAAAAACGAATTAACAAAATAACCCGCGAGAAAAGCTATAACAACCAGAATAACAGTCTTTAATACCCGACCACTCAATAACGATTTAGCTTGTCTCATTTTCATTTCAGTCACCTATAACCTTATAATATGACATTAATACTTCAAGAAAACCAAATGAACGATTGAATCACTTTTCCAAAGCGCTGCTGTTGACTGATGGCAGTTCCATTCCGACAAGCATTTCCAGTTCGGCCAGTTTCTGCTGTTTGTTTGTAACGGCCCTTTCGTAGTCCAACTCGTATTTAAGCAGCATGCGCTGGGCATCTATCAGCGAGAGGAAATCTAACGCACCCGCCTGGTAGGCTGTTTCGGATGCCTGAACAAGCTCCTGGGCCTTCGAGATTAAAACATCCCCATAAAGATTCGTCTTTCTTTGACTATCTTCGATATCGTACAGCACCTCGAACACTCTTGATAATATTTTGTTTTCGATATCTGCTCTTTGCCCCTGAATTTTCCGGACATTTGCTTTTGCCTGACGTTCAGCGGCTTTATAGCTGCCTTGCCACAGGGGGACATTCATTGAAAACATTAAAATCACAGGGTCATCGCCGCTGCCTTTGACTCCCGGAGAAACCGCTCCATCCGTCTGTATCCAATCGAGGCCTACTCCTATATCAGGATAGAATTTCTTTTTTGCCAGCTTTACACTACTTTTTGCCGCCTGAATTTCCCAGCTAAGCTCGGCAAGCTCCGGGTTCGTTCTTTTTAATGCCTGAATAAGTAGCTTGCGGTCAAGCGGGATATTTTCCGGCAGACTTTTTTCAGGCCAGACTAATTCTGCCTCGATCGGCCGATTAAGCACCGAATTGAGTTTCGCAACTGTCGGCTCTCTGAGCTGCTCCAGACTTTTTAAGATATCCTCAAGTTTAGCTAATTCCACCTGGACACGAATTATGTCGGGATGTATAGCTGTGGCGGTTCTGTATTTGGTTCGAGCGACTTCTTCGAAATGCTGGAGCAGTTCGAGATTCTGTTTCGCAATATCGATAGCCGTGGCCAGAAATGTGAATTCGTAAAAAGCCTCTTTTACCTGCCGGAAAAGGTTCAACTTTGTTGTTTCATATCTTTGCCTTGCAGCTTGAGCTTTTGCCGCGGCCACATCGGTTCTGGCCTGGATTTTGCCAAACCAGGGGAAAACCTGCATTATGCCGAACTTTTGTTTTTGCGGGCCGACCCGTGTCTCGACTTCCTCAATAAAATAACTGTATGTAAATTTCGGGTCACTTAATGCTTTTGCCTGGGGAATCTGCTCTAACGCCGCCTTCCACTGCTCAAATTTTGCCTTCAGTTCTGCATTGTTAAGAGAGGCATAACGCAGATAATCCGTAAGTACGTGTAAATCATTCGCATCAGACGGCTGCTGTGAAGCTCTGACAGACAAAGTTAA
>CBDURK010000121.1:0-8187 GCA_965369645.1 uncultured bacterium
TCCAGCCAGTCAACATAATGGTTTCTGCTCTCGTAAAGATGTATTTCGTTGGGACCGATTTTCTGATTCTTAAGATTATCAGGCCAGGTACGAATATGCCCGCGATTGACCTCGACCTTGCCCTCGGTACCGGTAAACAAAACTCCGTTGGCGCTATCGCGGGTCATCGTAACTCCGCTGGCATACTTATAAGTAAGCACCTTGTAATCTTTACCATCGGGAGGGATAATTTCAACCGGGCCGCTTTCATCCATACCCATACCCCATTGGGCGATATCGAAGTGATGCGCCCCCCAGTCGGTCATCCCGCCTCCGCCGAAGCTGCTGTGGTTGCGCCAATTAGGAAAGCCGTCAAAGCTCAGATGAGGTGACAGTTCCGAGTTATAAGGCCTCAGCAGCACCGGGCCTAACCACATATTCCAGTCAAGATAATCCGGAACCGCTTCTGCCTCCAGAGGTTTATCCTGAGGCGGACCGCCAACACCAACAGTTACGTGTTGTAAATCTCCTATATAACCGTTAAGGACCAGCTCGCACCCTAAGCGGAAGTGCCAGTCCGAACGCTGCATACTGCCGGTCTGAAAGACCCGTCCGTAACGTCTGACCGCATTGACCATAGACCGGGCCTCGACAATAGTTTGTGAAAGCGGTTTCTCGCAGTAAATATCCTTACCCGCCATAGCAGACTGAATAACCGTAATGGCGTGCCAGTGGTCAGGAGTGGAAATCACAACCGCATCAATATCATCTCTGGCAAGCACCTCACGAAAATCGCCGTATGTATCACAGCCTTTGTATGAGCCGCCGTTCTTGCGGGCATAGTGGTCTTCGACTATTTTCTTTCCGCGGGCCAGCTTTAGTTTATCAACGTCACAGGCGGCCAGAACATGTGTGCCGGGCGAATTCAGAAAAGACCGCATCAAATGCTTACTCTGCTTGCCCGCACCGATAAAGCCCAACGTAATTCGCTCACTCGGCGATGCACCGCCGGCCCGACCAAAAACAGACGCAGGAACAACATACGGAAAACTTACAGCAGCCGCTGCGGTCCCGGCTGCTCTTTTGATAAATTGACGACGATTAATTCCTCTGTGCTTTATCATAAATACTCCTTAAGCTTCGCAACCAAATGAAAACTGCTTTTCTTTCCTTCCTGCCAAAAAATTACAAACTCACTTCAAATAAAATAAGCAACGAGTTTACTCATTGTAACAATGAATAAACCTTTTTTCACAAGTGCCACGGACTGCGCATCGATTTTCCGAGTAAACTCGTCGCTGTTTGGTCATCAAGTATTTCTTCTGTCTGGGGATTAAAGCGTATCTTGCGCCCCAGCAGCATGGCAATATTCCCCAGGTGGCCCGGCGTCGCCGAGCGGTGCGCAACCTCACAAGGCGTTAGGGTAGTCTTGCGACTCTTGACGCAATCGAGGAAGTTACGCCAATGACCCGGCGAACGAAACAGATGTATCTCATCAGGGCCGAACTTCTCTTCGAGCAGCTTTTTGTTCTGCGCATCAATATTGCCACGTGTAACCCAGACCCATCCGTCTTCGCCTATCCACTTTGTCCCGCCGCGAATGTCCCTGTGGCCGCCGGCTATAATCATCGTAATCTCGCCGGGATATTTCGCCGTAAGCCGATACCTTGTCGGGCTGTTCCATAAACCTTCTTTCGGATATTCACCGGAACCTTCTATCTCGTAAGGTCCGCCGTAGTCCATGCCCATGCCCCAGTGGGCGATATCAACGTGATGCCCGACCCAGTCCATCAACTGGCCGCCTCCGTGGTCGAGTACCCATCGCCAGTTCTTGTGCACACGCGCCGGACAATACGGCCCATACTGCGCAGGGCCAAGCCAGAAGTTATAGTCCAGATCTTTAGGCGGAGGACTAATCCCTTCCTGCCCCTTGGTATTGCCAAAGTCGCTATGGCCCGAAGGCAGCCCCACTTCAACGGTATGTACTCTCCCGATACGGCCATTGCGAACCAGCTCACATGCAAAACGAAAGTTGCTCTGAGAACGCTGCCAACTGCCCGTCTGCCATATCCGGCTGTAACGCTTAACAGCATCACACATAGCTCGGCCCTGTCGCAAATCATGCGACAGAGGCTTTTCGCCGAAAATATCTTTGCCGGATTTCGCTGCTTCTATAGCCGGAACCGCATGCCAGTGGTCGGGCAGACCGAGCGATACCGAGTCGATATCATCGCGAGCTAACAACTCACGATAATCAGCATAAGCCGCACAGTCTTTGTTTTTGTATTGACCGTTGACTCGATTGACAGCGCCTTGAAGATGGTTTTTGTCAACATCGCAGATGGCAATAATTTGACAATCTTTTTCCCGAAGGAATGAGTTCATATTGCTGCCGCCCTGCCAGCCTACACCGATGCAGCCCATAGTAATTCGTTCGCTCGGCGGCACATTGTCGGCCTTACCCAAAGCCGACGAAGAAACAATATACGGAAATCCCATTACCCCAACAGCGGCACCGGCGGCTTTCTTTAAAAACTCCCGCCGGCCCAATGCGCTTCTGTCAGCCATAATCAACCTTTCTCTTACTGCTATTTCTTCTCGAACGCCGCATCGAAAGCAACCTGCGACGGCTTGAAGTCGGCCTTTTTGAAGAACTCACAGGCCTCCGCTGCACCATGCTCACGGTCCATCCGGCTGTCTTCCCACTCGACTGAGAGCGGTCCCTGGTAGCCGACATCGTTGAGCGCTACGATGATTTCCTCGAAATTAATGTCACCATGACCGATTGAGCGGAAATCCCAATAGCGGCGCGGGTCTGCAAACTCGGTATGACCGCCGAATACTCCGACAGTACCGTCCCCATGTCCCCACCATACGTCCTTCATATGGGCGTGATATATACGGTCCCCGAAAGTGCGGATAAATTTAACGTAATCCACTCCCTGGTAACCAAGATGGCTGGGATCATAATTGAAGCCGAAACATTCGTGCCCATCGACCGCTTCGATGGCACGCTCGGCTGAAACAATATCAAAAGCTATCTCCGTCGGATGCACTTCAAGACCGAACTTAATGCCCAGTTTCTTGAATTCATCGAGAATGGGTATGAAACGTTTGGCAAAATCATCGTAACCGGCCTGAATCATCTCCGGCGTAACCGGCGGGAACGAATAAAGCATGTGCCATATCGAACTGCCAGTAAAGCCGTTAACAACCTTGATACCCAGCTTCTTGGCTGCCTTGGCGGCTTTGATAACTTCCTCCGCCGCTCGCTTCTTGACACCCTCAGGCTCACCATCGCCCCATACCTCCGGTGATAAAATCGCCTTATGACGGTCATCGATGTTATCGCATATCGCCTGACCATTCAAATGTGTCGATATCGCATAAACTTCAAGGCCCAGCTTTTTCAGCATATCCCGCTTGGCCTTGCAGTAGCCGTCATCCTCCAGGGCCTTGTCCACCTCGAAGTGGTCGCCCCAGCATGCCAGTTCCACACCATCATAACCCCAGCCTGCTGCTTTTTTAGCTAATTCTTCCAGCGGCAAATCCGCCCACTGGCCCGTGAAAAGAGTTACAGGTCTTGCCATTTCTAATTCTCCTTATAAAAAATTGTCTTTAAGCTTTCCGTAAAAATATTTCTTATTATCGAGAACTAATGCCTACAAGCACTATTGCATTTTCCTCCGGTTAGACTGCAAAATCAATATAACCGTTTTTATTAAAACAACTTATGCTTAACAAGGCATCAACTCTTGCCTACGAGTTAAATTGTTTTTCCATTATATCCTGCAGGAGTTGAGAAGCAATTCAAATTTTCCTCGAAAATACCACCACATCCGTAACTTTTCACACTACAGTGGCACTATCCAGATATTTCGGAACAACACCTCGTTGCCGTGGTCCTGCAGCAGGATGGGGCCGGGTTCCGGCCCTTCTGGCCGTCCCGCACCGGTTTTATTATCCAGCTTTAGATCATCATGAATCAAAACACCGTTTTGCCATACGGTAATGCGGGCATTCTCTGTCTTCCTGTTACCATCGAACCTCGCGGCATGAAAAATAATATCATAGCTCTGCCACCTGCCCGGCATTCTGCATACATTCTTGTCCGGAGCTCTAAACTTATAAAGCGAACCACAGTCATTGTATTTCGGTTCCAGACCGTAGGAGTCGAGAATTTGCAGCTCATAGCGGCGCTGAATATAGATTCCGCTGTTTCCACGACCCTGCCCCTTAACATTCGGCGGCAACTGCGGCGTCTTGAACTCAACGTGCATTTTGAAATCACGAAAATCCCGCTTCGTCGTTATACTGCCGCTTCTCGGCGCAATCTTCATCGCACCGTCAACAAGCTTCCAGCCTACATCCTTGCCTTCTCCGGCTGTCCAGTGATCAAAGTCCGTTCCGCCGAACAGCATAATCACATCGCTCGATTCAACAGTCTCAACCTCAACCTTGGGTGGGTGAGCATAGTCATTCCACAACCGTTCCGTGCTCTCGACATCGACTTTCCCCTCGTGTACATACATACGATAGCGAAAGACATGGTCCTTGCCGGGCTTCAGCTCAAAATCATCCACCTGTACCGGCGCCCAGTTGAAAAATACCTCCTGCTCAAACCCAGGCCAGATACGCATCGGCTCCGGATGTCGGAAGTTGTCCGGATGGCTAAAGTGTGTAATGCCCTTCCATTGACCGTCGGAAACACCCGCAGTATCACACCAGCGTGCCCGCGTCGCATGACCATCCTTGCGGGTCCTGCCCTCACTGGTCAGATAACTGGCGTTCTTACCCTTCCATTCGGCAGTAGCACGATAACCAAATCCGCCGTAACGATACTTTTCCAAAAGGAGCCCGCTCTGGGCTACGCACCGCTGTGCAGAAACAAAATCCACAAGCCAGTAGCCTTTATCCGAGCCGCCAACATTATAAACACGCACATCCCAGACTTCTTTGAGTACGATTTTTTCCCCATCGTCGGTTTTAAGCGCAACATGGTCATGCTCTGCCTGAAAACCGCCATAGACCGGACCGCTCGTCGTCGATAGAAATCTATTGAACCGAACCGTCCCTTGTCCTCCGCCAATATTCCAAAAATCGACACTCTTACCCTCGAACTTCGTCTTGGTCCACGGCATCCAGATTCCAACATGATGATAATGGTCGTCCGGATGAATACCTGTCAGCTCCGAACCTGTCGGCGACCATAACGGATGAATAAAACCGCTCCGGTTATACAGATCGCGGTTATTTTTATACTTCTCCCCCATAACCTCTATTGGCGGCGGCGGCACAACAGCGTGGTTATAACTCAGAACCTTCTTACCGTTTTTTTCTATCCACAAAACCTTATCGTTCCGCCTTGCACGAACACCAGCCTTGACTGCTCTGCCGCCTTTGACCAGTTCATACGTCCTTTTGCTCCCCGCTTGTGTTTCACCGGAAAGCACCCACCACAATCGCGGCGGACTGCCCGCCTCAAGCTGCACCGGAACATCGACACGTCTCGATCCCTTCACCTCCACAAGGCGAATCTCTTCCCACGGAAAACCCAGCGGCACACCGTCCAGCCTGGCCATAACAGGCGTGTCGATTCGCGTGTAATCTCCCGCCTCGACAGTGAGTCTCGCCAGAGGTTCCGCACACCTGACCGATTGACTTGTTAATAAGCAGCACGATAATACCAAAAGAATAATCGCCCCTTTTCGTATTAACAATTGTGACATGAACTTTTCCATCAGTTGCTCTCCTTTTCGGTTCAGGCGGTTTGTATATATTATTTCAGAGCAAAAGGGGGATTTTACTATTAATATGTGGTTTAATCAAGGATTATCTGGGAAAATTTCGTATCAAAGGGCTTTACACAGCAACCTAAAAATTCCTTGCGAGTCAGAGGATATCATCTCTCGCCGGAAAATTCATTCCAAACTCAGAAAGGAGTTTATTTCTTTGGATTAGGCGTTTTTGCCGTAGAGCCAGTGTGAATCGGTAAATTTGTAATCTACGATTTCATTCGGAGAGAAAAACAACTTGATTTCCTGTTGAGCGGATTCAGGACTGTCCGAGCCGTGAACAAGATTGTATCTTTCGGAACTGCTGAAGTCCCCCCTGATAGTACCCATCTCAGCGTAGTAACCGAAAGTCGCCCCCATCATTTTGCGGGCCATATCTATAATTCCATCAGCTTCCCAGACCATTACAAGCAGCGGGGCCGAAGAAATATACTTTACTAAAGGCTTGTAAAATGCCTTCTCGACATGGGCCGCATAGAGCCGGCCGGTTTGTTTTTCAGACAGTTGCAAAAATTTTGCAGCAACTATCTTAAAACCTTTTTTCTCGAATCTTCCGATTATTTCACCCACCAGATGCCGCTGCACTGCATCAGGCTTGATAATAATTAATGTGCGTTCAGCCATTGAAAAATATTTTCTAATTCCAACTTCCGATTCTTAGAAATACAATCGAATCCTGGAAATTATACTCCCTTAGCAACAATGTAAATTTCGACTCGTCTGTTTTGAGGATTACCTTTCTTGCCGGGCAAATTCGCTGCAAAAGGCCGATACTCACCAAAACCTCGTATGCTCAACCGCTTAGGATCAATTTTGTTACCGGTCATAACATTCAGCACGGCTATGGACCTGTGCGCAGATAGATGCCAGTTAGTCGGATGCTTCGCACGTGTCGCTGGCTGGGCGATGCGCATATCGTCGGTATGGCCGGCTATTATAACGTCGAATCCACTGGCTTCTTCGGCATTCAAAATTCCACAAAGTAATTTGACCGCCTGTACCGCCGAAGACGTCACCTTGTCGCTGCCCTTTTCAAAAGTCAAATCGCTCTTGAACTTTATCATCCCCCGGCTCGAATCGTATGTTACTATATCGTGCTTTGCTGCGAAATCCTCCAGCAGAGTACTAAGTTCCACCGGAAGAGCCGCTCCGCCTAAAAGCAGCCTTTCCTGCATCGAGGCAATCAAGCCTTTCTTCTTGGCGATGTCTTCTTCAAGAGCGGCAATTTCCTGTTCCAGCGTTTGTATCTCGACACTACTGCTTCCACGAGCCGCAGCAAGCTTTCTCTTTAACTGATCAAGCAGCAGAATACCGGTCTGCAGTTCGCTCTCAAGCTCTGCAATTCGTTCTCTTTGTGTATTGTTCTGGATTCTAAGGTCCTGCAGCTCCGAGCCGCAACCACTCAAAAGTAAAAAACCAATACCCAAAAGAAAAATGATTGACAGTTTGACAGTTCGCATCTTCCAATCCTTTCCAAGAAAATTAGGACACTTTCTTCCAGCCATCCTTAATGTACTTAAGCACTTTATTTACAAGTCGTTACAGCCTGATATATTCTGGCTCCACCGCCCTCTTTGATATATAAAACCGATTTCTCTTTGTTCGTCAAGAATAAACTAAACAAAATATAATTCCCATTTCCAATTTTTTACAGTTTTATTTTTCAAAGTGCCACATCTCTTCGGTCATCTCCTCGGCAGCCATCCATCCGACATGCCAGTCGAGATACAGCACATTGCACCCCTTCTTATGCCGGGCCCTTGCGACCCGTCTGCCTCCGGTTATGTCCTGACTATCAGAGCTGGGAAGATGAGTGGGACGAAAAACATCACATCGAGTTACATCCCTATCGGTTGCTTTTCTAAGTATGGTACGCCACGGCCCGTCTTCGTTGTCGGCAAGATAAATGGTAAAGGCCGGCCCCTTGCAGTCCGTCAGTTTGGTTGCCACTCTTTGCATGTTCGAGCTATTGTTATTTTCACGAGCCCAGCCGTTGACGACATAGCAAACGGTTTGTTCCTTGTCGGGATAGCTCGGACAGCGAAATATCTTAACGTTACGGTAATCATCGTCTATCGGCTTCTGCGCAAGAAAGGGCATAAAAAGCTGGAACCAGGGCTTTATGTTTCCACCCCACTCCGCAGAGCGCGGGATGAACGAATCGTAATGCTCCGCATAAAAGTTGGCCCCGAAGCCAATTTGACGCAGATTATTCCTGCACACTACATCCCTGCCCTGCTCACGGGCCTTACGCAATACCGGCATCAATATCCCCATCAACAAAGCAATGATGGCAATCACCACCAACAACTCTATCAACGTAAATCCTCTTTGTCTGTTCATAACGACACCGCTCCTTTTATAAGAGCAAACCTATGTTCATCTTATGCATTCAGAGTATTAAAATCAAAAG
>CBDURK010000122.1:0-8055 GCA_965369645.1 uncultured bacterium
AAGACTGGCTCAGCTATCTTGCGTTGCGGATTCTTGTTTTTTTTCTATACATGTTCGATATAGAGACCAATCTGAACTTCGCTTGTTTTCTCGGTCGATTATTGTGGAAATACTATCATCGCGGCAGGCGGCGGGCTTTGGAGAATCTTCGAGCAAGTTTTCCTGAGAAAAGTGAGCACTGGCTCAGGCAAACCGGCCGGCGAAGTTTCGAGCATATTGCAATGCTGGCTATTGATGTATTGTTTACACCAAAATTGGTGAAGAAACATAACTGGCGTAATTACTCCCGATACAAGAATACCGAAAGGGCCAAATGGCTGATGCAGGAAGGCCGGGGATTGCTGATGGTAGCGGCCCATTACAGCAATTTCGAGATTATGGGCTACCTTATGGGGCTGTTCGGCTTTAATATTTACAGCATCGCCAGGCCATTAGACAACAGATTTATTAACGATTATTTATATGGCGTCCGCAAGCGGGCCGGGCAACAAATAATCGACAAAAAGGGCGCAGCCGAACTAATGGAAAAAATAACCTCAACCGGCGCTACCCTCTGTTTTATCGCCGACCAGGATGCGGGTAGAAAAGGAGTATTTGTCGATTTCTTCGGACGAAAGGCCAGCACTTATAAGAGTATAGGATTGCTTGCTATTACCTATAATGTTCCGATAGTAATTGGGTACAGCAGAAGGATTGATAACCGTTTTTTCTTTGAGATTGGAGTTAACCGCATTATCTTTCCCGAAGAATGGGCCGAAAAGGACAATCCGCTGGAGTGGATTACCGCAGAATATACCAGAGCAATCGAGGAATTTGTAAGGGAAGACCCAAGCCAGTACTGGTGGCTGCACCGGCGGTGGAAACATCGGCCAAAAAACGAACAGGAAAAAACCTGATGATGCGTATATCAGCCAATCTTCTTTGCTATTATCGTTTTGTCATTTAAGGATATCTGAATCCGGTTTTCTTTTTGAGCTGCGCCAGATCTCTTTTCATTTGTTCTGTAATATCAGCATATCCTGGATTGCCAAAGAGGTTATTGAGTTCCTCCGGGTCGGTTCTCAGGTTGTACAGTTCGGCGGTCAGACTGTCATCGAGAGGGTAAGTAACATATTTCCATTGTTTTGTCCGGACGGCAATGACGGTCGGCCTTTTGTATTTACGGTCCGTTTCCTGAAAGTATTCGTAGAGAAAACTCTTTCGCCCAGGGCGGCCCCTGAGCAGGCTCAGCCAGCTTTGCCCCTGCATTGAGCCGGGGGCCGGGACTCCAGCCAGCTCAAGAATTGTCGGCGCCAGGTCTATATTCAACACCATTTCTTCGCACTTAGTCGCAGTTTTGACAAGGCGCGGGTAACGCATAATCAGCGGTATCCGCATGGATGGTTCATACGCGGCCCGTTTGTCCCACATACCACCATGTTCACCGTGGAAATAGCCATTATCACCTGCAAAGATAATTACGGTATTGTCGAGAGCCCCGATTTTTTCGAGTGTCTCATAAACACGGCCAATACTTTCATCTACAGCCATTAAAGAACGGTAGTAATCACGTATCTGGCTTTTCCAGTTTTTATCCATTTTCCTGCCCCACTTGGGCTTAGTGTTCAGGTTGTCTTTTGGGTTATGACGTGATTCGATTTCGACATCCGAATAAAGATTTGCATGCCGCTTTGCAGGCGTGAACGGGGCATGTACAGCCTTGTGGCTCAGGTAGAGCATGAAGGGTTTATTATGCTGCTTTTTCAGAAATCTGACCGCATAATTGGTCAGCTCATCGGTAACGTAGGTTTCAGAGTTGACGGTTTGCCCATCTACATTGAGTTTGTTATTGCCGTATCTGCCCTGGCCGCTAAAGCTCACCCAATGTTCATATCCCGGCCGGGGAGAATTCTGTCTCGACATATGCCATTTTCCAATAAAAGCTGTTTCATAACCGCCCCTTTGTAAGAGCTGAGGAAATGTCAGATACGAAGGGTTCGGATCCTTTCCGGTGTTCCTGAAGACTTCATGGGTGTGTGCATAACAACCCGTCAGGAAACTGCCTCTCGAAGGACTGCACAGTGAAGTTGTTACGAATGCGTTCCTGAACAGCACACCCTCATTGGCCAGGCGATCCATATTTGGCGTTTTCAGCCATGGATGCCCGGCGCAACTCATCGCATCATGACGCTGATCATCCGTCAAAATAAAAATGATATTGGGCTTATTCGGAGAGGTAACGGCTGTGTTCTGTCCAAATACCTCAACATGCTTATGCAGTGACAGACCGGCAGTCAAGCCTGCCATCTTTAAGAAACAACGGCGTGTATAGCGTCTCTTCATATATATTTCTCCTGCCAAATTTCCCAGCCTATTGACTAAATCACATAAAATATGTATCTTTGCCGCACTTTTGTAGAGTATGTTCGTACAACTCGGATGTTATAGGGCATAATAAAACCTGTTTTGGTACCGGATTTGACTTTTTAATCTGTTGAAGGGCTTTGTAGAACACCCATCCATATTCGATCACACCAACCAATTATACATATTTTACAGGATTGTTCCAATAATAAGCGATTATAAAAACAGAGCTATAACTTAATGATATTTATCGAAAAAGGGGAAAAAAACTTGCCAGCCTTGCCTATTTATGCTATACTGCCTATATTAACCTTTGTCACTTAGTAACCTTGAACGATAATTGCTTATTACAAAGGGGGTACGGAAGTCACTTGTGTAAGGTCAGCATTTCCCTGTAAGGAAAGAATAAGAAGAATTAATAGGGAAAATTGATGTACAAAAAAGAGGAGAAAATATCAGTGTTCGCCAAGAATCTACGCACTCAGATCGAAAAGACCAAGATTATTAAGAGCATTCTTAAAGAAAATGACAGAGTACCCGGGTTTACTCTTCCAAATACCGAAGGCAAAGCCATACGCTCCAAGGAGATGCTTACCGGCAATAAGCTGGTAATAACATTCTACGGCAAAAGCTGGCGTCCATATTGCAGTCTCGAGTTAATGGCCTGTCAGGCGGTTTATGAGCAGCTTGAAGAACACGATATCAAATTTGTGGCAATTTCTCCGCATAAACCCTGGCCGGCTTCGATGACAAGGGGAGATATTAATTTGACATACGAAACCTTGATTGATGTCGATAACGAAGTTGCAAAACAATTTGGTTTGACCTTCAAGGTTACCGGGCCGGAAGTAAGAAAATTTCGCGAATCATTTTGTATCGACCTGGTCTCGTTACACAGCAACGATGGAGTAGAATTATCTATTCCTGCTACATACATAGTTGATCGAGATGGGACCATCCTGAAAAGTTTCTTTGGATTCGATAATCCCGATCATCCGAGTCCAAGAGAAATCCTGAAATATCTGCATTAAACCTTGGGTTATTCATTATCTTGTTCGACCCGGAAATGACCGGCAGCCGGCCCGCCTGAGCTACCCCCCCCCTGCCATGCCATCAATTCAAAAGAAACAAATAACTGTATTTCTGTGCCTGATTTGATATATTTACTACTTAAAAGCCGAGCTTTGCGGTGCAGCCGGACACAGTTGCCTGCACCCGTTTTAATGCAGGTTCAGGTGGCATATAAGCAGTAGTAATCTTGAGGAGTGAATATCATGTTTATTCGACGCTTTATACTCTTTATTATCTTTTGTTCTGTGCTGTCGGTATTTTCGAGGGTGACTATCGCCGAACAAGTGGAAATGCGCAAAATTCCGATAGCGAAAGGATTAGCATCACATCCGGTTAACGGGGGCAACTGTTTAATTTCGGATGGCGTTTATCAGTACATCGCATTTTATGACGGAGAACACCAGATAAACGTGGGAAAACGAAAACTCAGCGAGACCGAATGGGACGTGGTTAAACTGCCGGAACGGGTTGGATGGGACACACATAACCGGATTTTATTGTTTCAGGACCGAAAAGGAAATCTTCACATTACAGGCAATATGCATTGCGCACCACTGCGGTATTATCGAACAAAGGCCCCCGGTGACATACACACTTTCGAGAGTATTCACAAGTGGACCGGTGATTATGAAGATAGAGTTACATATCCCACCCTGTTGAAACTTCGCGATGGTTCGGTTTATATAATGTACCGGCACGGCGGCAGTGGAAACGGGATGCGAATTCTGGTCCACTATAACGAAGAAACTCAACAATGGACAAAGACCGTCCCGGTCTTTACGAATGGCCGAGACCGTAATCCCACCTGCAACGCCTATCCGTTCGGAGGTATATTAGAAGACGAACAAGGTGATTGGCATATTGCATGGTGCTGGCGTGAAACACCGGATGTCATAACCAATTTTGATATTTGCTACGCTAAAAGCCTCGACCGCGGATTGTCATGGAAGAGTTGGGACGGGCGTGATTTGGAATTGCCTATAACTCCGGAAAACGCTTATGTAGTCGAGCCTATAAAACAGAACAACGGATTAATCAACGGCGGCTCTTTAGTTGTGGATAGTGAAGGACGGCCATATATCGGTTATACTCGTTTCGATGAAAACGGCCATAATCAAATGTATATAACAACGCCGATTGATAACAAGTGGAAAATCATTCAGCTAACCGACTGGAAACATCGCTTTTATTTTTCCGGCAGAGGCACGATTCCACAGTATCCTCCTATCCCCAGAGTCTCAATCACGAAAGAGCAGAACATTCTGGCTGCTTATAGCAACACTTATGCACATCCAAAAAAAGGGCAGTTAATTCTCACGAGAGAACAACTGCTGACGATGAAACCGGGTCGATATTCTATTCAGAAAGCCAAGGCTGCTTATCATAATATACCGAACGTTCGTGCCGTCAACCGAGGGCAATTGCCGCCGGGCTTTACACATTATATGCAACAGGAAACAGGCTCACCCAACAGAGACCGCAAGCCGGATAAGCCAAAGGAGCCTACGATGATTTATATCGTTGAGGTCAAGGACAAAGAATAATCCCTGATAAACCGGGTGGGGTGGGAAAAGACTTATTCCCGCTTCTTCCAGGTGCGAACATATTCAATACTATAGATTGAGGGAAGGTCCTTATCTTTTGGAAGGCCGAACCATTTGGGCATTGTCTCACTATCGAAATTCAAAGTCAGGGCCTGATGCCAGTGGGTATTTTCTATCCATCTGACAGGCACTCCATCATAATACCACTTGATTCTCTCGGTATCCCACTGCAATGCGTAAACATGGTAACCATCGGCCAGATTTGACGGAGCCGACCATAGGCCATGCTTAGACCAGTGTTTATTTTCGGTCGGCGTTTTGAAGACATGCACATTCATATTGTACTTCCGTTCGAACCCTGGGGCCCCGCCGCCTATTTCGAATACATCAATTTCCGTCCATAAATCAGGGCTGCTTTCATAGAACCAAAAAGAGCTTGAGCCATTAGATTTCATAGGCCTGCATTTGACTTCAAAATATCCGTATTTGACTTTGCTTTTGCTTTGAACCGCGGCGGAAGTGTAAGTGTGATAGCCCTTGTCTTTCGGCATTTCAGGCACTTCCTGTTTTTTCATAGCCAGATGCAGCTTTCCGCTGCTTACACTGACGTTGCCAGAATAGAAGAATGCGGGCTGCCTTCCCAACCACTTGGGATTTACAGGATACCATTTATTCGGGTCAAGCCTGGCACCATCAAATTCGTCACTCATCAATTCATATTTGGCCCAGTTGCCCTGATTGCTCTGGTCGGACAACGGAAAAGCTTTCGTAATCCGTTTAGGCTTCTGACCGAGACCGCCAGCTCTTATCCAGCTATCGGTGGGCTTTTCAACAGCAGCAAACGTATTGATGCTGTTAAAGGCCATCAAAAGAAGACATAAACAGATTTTCTGAGCTATTCTTTTTTTCATAGCGGAGACTTTTTTCCAACAATTAAGTAAGTGTGAGCAGAACGGCGCGAACATCCATTACCTGCCTGGCCGGGACATTTAGTGCGCGAAGAGTTAGCAGGCCGCGTCCCTTTTCCAAACGAAATACACCGAGGTCAAGCGGCAGGAAATCTTTAACATACGATTCGCTGCCTCGTGAGGCCCGGTCGAATTCTTTGCCAACCAACGGTGGATCGTGCGGTTTGGTTACCTGTCCCTGAATCCGGTTTCCATTGAAATTCAATTCGATAGTTGAGCCAACATTTTTCTTCGCGCATGTGTAATATATCACAGCTTGATAATTGCCGCTGTTGGCCACCTCGATATCCCAGGTAATTTTATCGCTGGTACTGACCCAATTCGTGAAGAAGGAGCAATTAGGCGCTTTGGCGCTTCGACGAACATTTCCATGCGCGATGCCGTCACGCGCGGGAAGTATCGTTGTGGGAAAGTCAGGATAGCCTACGGTAAATGGTCTATTGTCCTTTGGAGATTTTGGCAGCACTTCATCCTTCCATCGGGCTACCGCCTCTCTTAGTTTTGCAGCGACCTTTGGTTTCTTTTTCGAAATATCATGGTACTGCCCCGGATCAATATTGATATCGAACAGCTTGCCTGTATGGTCGAGTCGATATCGTTGCGTGCGGACACTGACGCGACCCCTTTGATGTGAAAATATCATTCTGTCCGGCCAGTCGTCGGTATCTCCCAAAAGAAGCGGCTTGACGCTGATGCCATCGAGCGGTTTGGTACCGACAATCGAGACTCCGGTCATATCCGCAAGAGTCGGCAGAAGGTCAATTGCACCTGCGATTTGGGGGATTTTTATTCCGGGCTTGATATTTCCGGGCCATCGAACCAGACATGGCACACGGTTGCCTCCTTCATCGGTCGAGCCTTTTCTTCCCTTCATACCGTCGTTCCACCGCCAACTGTTCGGGCCGT
This sequence comes from uncultured bacterium, assembly GCA_965369645.1. Lineage (GTDB taxonomy): Bacteria > Planctomycetota > Phycisphaerae > Sedimentisphaerales > Anaerobacaceae > NIOZ-UU13. Next base: position 6,833 of record CBDURK010000122.1, read on the forward strand.
TGTCACTGAAATATATGACTATGGTATTTTCGGTGAGCTTCAATTTGTCGAGCTGACGCAGAACACGTCCAACATTCCAGTCGATATTCTCACACATAGCCAGAGCGCAGCGTGTCCTGTCAAGCTGTTCCATTTTCGGGTCACGATTACGCATTGGAATCGGACCGTCACTGAACTTGGCGTAAAATTTGTCAGGGACCTGAAAGGGTGAGTGAGGAGTGTTGTACGGAAGATAGCAGAAGAAAGGCTGATTTTTGTTTTTGTCGATGAATTTCAGGGCATGGTCTGTTAAATCATCGATGATAAACCCCTTTCCCCTTACGATTTTGCCGTTATGTTCGAGAATAGGATCGAAATAATTTCCCCAGTGCCCGGAGCAGAAACCGTAGTAATCGTCGAAACCTCTTGCGTTCGGGTGATAGGGATATTGCGTGCCGTTGTGCCATTTCCCGTAAGCCGCGGTTGCATACCCGGCCGCTTTGAATGTGTCGCCGATGGTTTTTTCGTCAGCGTTCAATCGTTCCTGTCCGGTCGAGACACCGCGCACACCGCCACGTGGATGATACCGCCCGGTGAAAAACTCGGCCCGCGTCGGAGCACATACGGCACAGACAAAAAACCTGTCGAACAGGGCACCATCCCGAGCTAATGAATCGATATTAGGAGTTTTTAGATTAACGTTTCCATGAATGCTTAAGTCGCCCCAGCCCTGGTCATCGGCCAAAATGACTACAACATTGGGTCGCTTGTTTGCCTTTGCCGCTTTCGCCTGAAAAGGAACCGCAGTTGCAAGGGCACCTACACATGCGCTTTTCAAAAAATCACGGCGGGTTAATCGTGAGTGTTTCATATTTAATTCTCCTCTTATTGGTCTAATATGATTTCTGCATTTATCATAAGGATTTTGACGGTAGCGTTCAAGAGCTTTTCCGGTGATGATTGATTTGGAAGAAATTAATAGCTGCTTTGGGAGGTATCCCCGGATGAACTATTTAAAAAGCTGCAAAATAACTTTATTTGTCAGGCATATTTGATATTGTAGCGGCAGAAAAAGTCCATTGCTTTAACTAAAAAGTTTAATGAGAAATATCACTTTCATTTTTATGTCCGGGAGATAAGTAAGTGAAAACGATTGATTTACGAAGCGACACTGTTACTTTGCCAACGGCGGCGATGCGAGAAGCTATTTATAACGCCGAGCTTGGTGATGACGTATTCGGAGA
>CBDURK010000123.1:0-8005 GCA_965369645.1 uncultured bacterium
TAGTTCTCAAATTTCCAGCTTGGATACGAATATTGTTAAAGAGTTTAGGGAATGTCTTTACTTCAGTGTAGTTACCTTTACGACGTTGGGTTATGGGGATTTTAGACCTACATATGAAGTTCGTATGTTGGCAGCCTTTCAAAGTCTAGTGGGATATTTGTCTTTCGGGGTGTGTATTGCAGTAGTTTTTAAAGTTTTAGACAGCATTTCGCCTGAGGGGTTATTCTCTACATCTTCAACTCCTAAACATCAGAAAAAGAAAAAACTTAGATATAGGGACGTTTACCTATTTTGCTAAAAAATAAAGAGAGCCTCCTCTAAAGATGTTTTTCAACGATGTCCAACGTTTCTTCGACTTCATCAGCGGAACCGAAACCTAATGCAATAAGGTCGTTTTCTTTAATGTTTTCCAATACAAATGGAATACCCTCACAGGGAGGAATACGTCCCGATGCCAATGCCTTCATAATTATAAAAGGTTTAGGAATGTTCTGAATAAGTTGAATTCTATCTTCTACGGTTTCTTTTCCATCATATCCGGGATATACAATCCCGGCCGCATTTAATGGGAATAGATAAAAATCAATTCCGTAATTCTTCTTTTCACATAGTTCAACTGTTGATACTTTATGGGTTGATATTCCCGCTATCGAATTATTCTCATGAATTCGATCTATAAGTGGCTTCAATCCCTTTATCTCACCAGCTTGTGGTGGTCTATCGGCAAATTGGGAATGAATCACACACGCATCAGCTTTAATATCAAGTAAAAATTGCAATTTCTTTTGATGTGTTTTCAAACCGGAAGTCTCATCTATACGAGTTGTCCCGATATATTGTATTTGTGTATCCGATTGAAGTGATGAGACAATGTTCCATATTCGCTCATTCGCACTGGATTCAACCGTGTTAATTCCTTTTGAAAGACAAACTCTAATCGTCTTGATAATGTATTCATCATTAAAACGAGCAAGATATTCTTTATTCCTGGCCTCGCTGAAGTGTGAATGGCCATAAAATGGATTTGAGCCGCAAATTATTTTAGAGAATTTTTTCCCTGCTATATCAATTAACTTCACTATATTCTCCTTATGTCATAAGTAATCCGAAGACAACGGGACGAATTCAGGCCGTACCCTGCATTTATTATACGTTTGATTTCTCCTCAGAGAAAAGAAAAACAGCGGATTCCTGCCCGCTGTACGCTCGGCATCCTACGAATTATAACATATTTCCCAATATGCTTTTTTATGCAAAACAAACCCAATTTAAGCAAAAACAAAGCCAATTGCTTCAAAGAGTGAAATTGATGCAAAGTGTTTATTTACAAAGGATTATGAAAACCTATCCATTTGGCGGCCAAAAAAACAAAGACAAAATAAACCCAATCGCCAAATGTCGCAGCCCGGTGGGAGGGCGAATAAAGTTTCTTTTGTTTTTCTTTCTTAACCTGTGGGGTGGTTATGCCGATAAAAACGTCTGATAGTTTTGCAGCAACTTTGTAATAAGTTGTAAAATGAAAAATTTAGACGTTTTGTTTATTTGAAAAGAAGGAGATTAAGATGGGCATACAGGATTGGTCGGAAGATATTATTCTCGTGGACTTGCCCCAGGAGCCGGAGGTTGGCGAAGAGCTTAAGACCGTTACAGAAATGGTGCGTGACAGAGGCGACTGTGACGTCGTAATAGACTTTTCAGGTGTCGATATTGTAACGTCATCAAGCTTGTCGAAGATGCTGAAGCTTCGCAAGATGCTGACCGATTGCAGCCATCAGCTTGTATTTTGCAGCGTTGCCGCGGCCACAAGAGGCATCTTCATGGTGACTGGCCTTGACGGGATTTTTGAGTTTGCCGATGACAAGTTTGTCGCCTTGGCAGGCTTGCAGATGGTAAGTTAATAAGTAAGCCCGGCGCTCATTTTTCATAAAGTAAGAGAAATAGCAGCTTTACAGCCGGGCCATGCTTTGTTAATATAAGAACTTTACTGTTGAGCCGGCTACCCCTGCTCTTGCTTTCCACGGAAAGCGCTGGGGTAATCTGCTCGCAGGGTTCTTATTAGAAGCAGGTAGCGATTAGTATGGATAAAGAAACTCTGCAACAAATAGAGCAGACAATAGGTTATGAGTTTTCCGACAAGAAGCTTTTAGCCAAAGCGTTTACCCATTCCTCTGCCGTCGATAATCGTGTTTTAAGCAACGAAAGGCTGGAGTTCCTCGGCGATTCCATTTTGGCCATTGTTATATGCCAAACACTCTTCGAGCGGTTCCCGAACTATCTTGAGGGCGACTTAACGAAAATCAAGAGTATGATTGTTTCCCGCGGGACATGCTCGAAGGTTTCGAGGCGGCTCGGACTTCAAAAGTATCTTAAAGTCGGCAAGGGGATGGTATCGAGCCGTGCGTTGAGCGGCTCCCTTGCCGCCGGTGTGATAGAGACCGCTATCGGCGCGATTTATATTGACGGCGGATTAGAGGCGGCACAAAATTTTATCATGAAAGTTTTTGGCTCCTTAATTGACTCCGCCGATGCCGAGCAGGCCCAGGGCAATTTTAAATCGCTGTTGCAGCAGCATGCCCAGGAAAAGTTTAATATTACTCCTGTCTATTTACTGCTTGATGAAAAGGGGCCCGATCACAATAAGTGTTTTGAGCTGGGGGTAGTTGTCGATAACCATCATTTCCCGAGTGCATGGGGAACAAACAAAAAAGAAGCCGAGCAAAAAGCCGCTTTCAATGCTCTTGTCGAATTAGGCGTGGTTGATAAATCCTCTGAAGACGACGACGAATAATTCAGCGGCATTCCTGAGGTGACGATTTCCCCGTTTTTACATCTGCCGGATGTCTGTCGATATTGATAAGCACATTAGTTTGTCTTGCGGGGAGTTACTCTGTAATCAGCCACGCGATGGAATACAGGACTAATGCGGTTACGAACATAAAAACAATGATTGAGCCGAACAGGATCATAGATTCTTTGAGGAAGTTGGCGATTTTTATTTCCGGCAGCTTTGTGGCTTTATAGACGATAGCTATCGCTGCGACCAAAGGCAGCAGCCAAAGCATAGACTGCGGATCTGTGGTGATTTTTTCCGGTATGGTAAAGGTCGCCATTACGAAAGCGTCTGTTATGAACATTTAGTGTCTCCGGCGGTTTCTATTTTACACAGATGAGCCAGATAAACGGCGTTGACAATGCACAGAAGGTTCAGCAAACCTCCGATGCTGGTATATATCTGTCCTATTTCGTTCGGTTTTCCAAAGACGGTATAGTCTCCCGTTTTGGCCAGGTACCCCAGGGCCGCCACTACCGGTGAATTCATAATTTGTGCCACGTACCAGGGCTTTGCGCCACTGGGATTAATAATCCCTATTGAGCCAACGTATAAGCCCGCACAGAATGTCAGGATAATAGTTACCGATATGATGAACGCGCGTTTATTTTCTTTTATCATCAGGTGCCCGGCCCCCGGTATCAGCCAGGCGAGCAGTCCGACTGTCAGCAGAAAGATGGTGTGGTTTTCTTTCGGGCGCGGTTTGGTCACGATGCTGTCTCCGATTCTTCGGATGTGTTTTCATCTTCGGATTCTTCGGTTTTGGCCGGTTTGAAGTTCATTCGCTTTAAAATGTTTTCGGGATTAAAATGTACGGCCACCATACTTTCGGATTGGACATAATTTTCTGCTTGTAATCGCATAGTTTTGATTTTTTCGTACTCCTGGAGGCTGATGCGTTGAACTGAAAGACTTTTTATACAATAAAAGCTCATATCCGGCTTGAACTCCATCAGCAGGGGGACGGTGTCAACGGTGCTGCTGTCGGGCGGCACGAGTGAATATAGCTTCTCCACGAATCGCTGCTGTTTCTTACGCCCGCTCAAAAAGAGCGGTGCCGTGGGGTTGCCTGCACTTTGTGCGGCCATAGTTTTTAATGCCGCTTTTGATACTCTTCTCATGCCGGCGAGATTCTGCAGTTTGAACGGTTTGGTAACGTTTTCGAACGTGTCAGAGTCGTTCGGCTCGCCCGTGGCCTTCTTTCCGTACAACTCATTAAATTTATCAATTGTGCTGTCCCAGCCGTCCGTAGCCGCCAGGCTGATAAATTCTTCGGCCTTGCTTTTTGCGGTTTCCATTGCAGCAAGTTTCTTTAAGTCTTCTGTAACTTTTTCTCTTACCGAATAGACGTCTTCCGCATCGTCTTTGGCGTCCGTCTCGAAAGTAAGCGATTTTGTACTAAAGGTCTGGTCGAGGCTTTGCGGCTCGGCGGATTTGGCGGTTTTTATTACCCGAACAAGGGCCAATATTTGTCCGGAGGTTTCCCTAAAACCGCTCCACGGTGAGCCCCAAAGGTCTTTGAGCGGCCCGATATTCTGATACATTCCGGGCTTGGCCACATCAAATGGCCCAAGCTCGCTGGCGGTTAAATCATCGACGGCAAAGACAATCTGGGACAATGAGATGGGATTTTTACCGAAGCCCTCTAAATACAGCCTTGCAAGATATTCATTCTTTTGCACATCTTCGGGGCTGAGCTGTCCTGTTTTGCCGGCATATATCTTTAGGTTGTGCTTTTTACCTAATTGCTCGGCGATGGTTCCATAGTCGCCGGCCATCTCCTTAAGCTCTTCGGTTGTGTACTTCGCAGGCTGCTCTGTGCCCATATCATCCAAGGCCGGATCGGTATTTGTTTTGGCCTCCTGAAGTATTCTGTTTGCTTCTGCGTTAATTTTGTTTTTCAGGAGCTGTTTTGCAATATCATCTATGACCTCGGCGTAGCTTTTAGTTTGATTTATCATCGGTGAGTTCGGGTCGTTCGGGTCGGTCTGCACCTGCTCAGTGAAGGATTGCAGTCTGTTCCTGTTGTAATAATCTTCCTTTTCCTGGTTGGTGGGCGCCTTTACCAGAGGAGCAACATCATCGAGCCGGACGGCTATGTATTCAAGCTGAACTCTGTCCGGCAGCCTGTACCCGAAGCCGAAGGGATTTTCGTTGCTTACATCACCAGCGACGAATTTCTTATATTTTTCGAAATGTGCCAGCTCGGCGTCTGGCGTCGGGGCCTCGATGGTCGAAATGAATACGGATGATTCGAATTCCACCAGGTTGGCGCTAATGCTTTCACGCTCAATGGCGACGGCCTGAGTTATCTGTGAGCTTGTAACATCTTCATTAGAGCAAATCATTTGGGCGTACTGCATTATTGCCAGTAATTCGCTGAATATTTCCAGCAGGCGCTGCTCGGGCAGGCCGTACTGGTTCATTATATCCTGGATTATCTGCGAGTATCTCCGGCCTTGATACATCTGAGGCAATACTTTTCCGAGAAGCTCGCCGGCTTGCTCGTTCGAGACCATGATACCCGAGGCCTTCGCTTCGTCATTGAGAAGCATCCAGTATATGCTGGACGGAACCGAGCGCCTGTATATATCATTGATTTGTTTGTCGCTGATTCTGTACTGGTATTGCCTGATGGTTTGCTTGATATGGTTAAGAAGTGCCGGGCTGGTCCGCTGCTCCGTAAACAGCAGCTCACCCAGCACGATTCCACGCAGGTCCTGGTTTCGCAGCAGGGTGTCGGCCTGAAGGGCCCTGAGTATGTCCAGCTCCCGGCGCGCATTGGATAAGCTTTGGCGCGTTATTTTCCTGTTGCCTTCAAAATAAGCTATTGTCTCGTGCAGACCTGTTGCTCTTTTGCTAAGCTGCTGAAGCAGTGTGCCGCCGCCGATAAAGCCAAACATTATCACGATGACCACGACGGCCATCACTTTGGTGTTGTTTTTCCTGAACCACCTGACTAAACTCATATATGCTACTCCAAATAAATTTTATAAAACTCCGTCAGTTTAACAAACAAAGAAGACAATGCAAGAAAAATAGCTCAAACGATGATTGCTAAAAGCCGTTTTGACAGCAGTTTAAACAAATAGTTTGAATTTTGCTACTAATACTATTATTATTGCAAGGCATTATGGACAAGCAAAATAAATATAATAAATCTCATGCAGCGTTTTCAGATGCTTGTGAATGTCTGCCCGGCGGCGTGAATTCTCCTGTTCGTGCGTTCGGCGGGGTGGATGAGGACCCTCTTTTTATCGACAGTGCAACCGGATCGAAAATCCGCGATATAGACGGCAATGAATATATCGATTACGTCGGCTCATGGGGGCCTATGATACTCGGGCACGCCCATCCTGATGTTTTGAAGGCCGTTATGGCCGCGGCCCAGAAGGGTACGTCTTTCGGCGCCCCGACATTGGCCGAGACTGCGCTGGCAGGAAAAATAATCGGCGCCTTCGATTCTATCGAGAAGGTTCGGCTTGTAAGCAGCGGCACGGAGGCGGTAATGAGTGCTATCCGGCTGGCACGCGGCTATACGAAAAAGGACCTGATAATCAAGATGGTCGGCTGCTATCATGGGCATAGTGATTCGCTTTTGGTGGCCGCGGGCTCAGGGCTGGCGGAAGGCGCCATCGCGTCGAGCCCCGGCGTGCCTGATTCTATTGCGAAGCTCACCATCATAATCGACTATAACGATATCGCCGCGGCAGCAAAGGCGTTCGAGGTCTATAAGGGCAAAATCGCGGCGGTCCTGGTTGAGCCGGTCGCCGCAAATATGGGTGTCGTTCCGCCGGCGGATGGATACCTACAGACGCTCCGGGATTTGTGCGATAAGGAAGAGTCGCTTTTGATATTCGATGAGGTGATAACCGGCTTTCGCGTGGCGCTAGGCGGGGTACAGCAGCTTTTCGGAGTGAAAGCGGATATGACTTGCCTGGGTAAAATCATAGGCGGCGGACTGCCTATTGGGGCTTTTGGCGGTCGGTCCGATATTATGGACATGCTCGCCCCTGTCGGGCCGGTCTATCAGGCCGGGACACTTTCGGGCAATCCTTTGGCCACAGCGGCGGCAATTGCGACAATTGATATACTCGCGCAGAAGGGCATTTATGAAAAGCTCGAATCTTCGGCGGCCATGTTAGAAGCCGGTCTTGCCGATGCCGCTAAAGAGGCCGGTGTTGATGTTACCATTAATCGCGTAGGCTCGATTATGAGCTGCTTTTTCACCGACAAAAAAATACAAAACTTTTCTGATGTTCAGTCAACCGACATAAAACGGTTCAAGAAATTCTTTTCTTCGATGCTGGCCAGCGGGATTTATCTTGCTTCGAGTGCGTACGAAGCGATGTTCGTTTCTCTGGCTCATAGCGAATCTGACATTGAAAAGACCATCGAAGCGGCTAAACAAAGTTTCAAAAAGATAAGTGGTTAGAAGCTGTTTCAAAACTCAATTTCTACTACGAACGGCTGCAATAATTATGAGCCCTATCACAATGATCGCAGCCGTAACGGAAATGATAATTATAAGGCCGCGCTCTGATATCTCTAACTTTTTAGATTTTTGAGGGCTTTTTTCTTTGAGATTGTTGTCGGCACTTTCAGCAGGCTCTTTTTTGATAGAGGCAGGTACAACTGTATTATTACATTTTGGGCATTTAATTTCCTGGCCGTCGAGAATCTCGGGGACAGAGTTTTCATTGCCGCAGTTTTGGCAGATGATTTTTATCCTGCCGGAATTATCAACTACGACGCCGACACAGGCGCACTTAGGGCACTTAATCCGCTGGCCTTCGTACTGGTCTTGAACACTGAATGTATGACCACAGTTTGTACAGGAAAATCCAATCATAGCAGTGCTTCCAAAATGATTTGCTTTTGTTGCTCTGTTTTCTGAACACGCATCATAGCTAACCTTACTTTCCCGTAATTCTATACTATCAAAATTTTGTATATTTGTCATCCGCTTCTTGGCAAATCCCGGCTCGCAGGATATAATTATTGATTGGTTCTTACTATTTACCGCATTAAAAGCAATTAGTTGGAGGGCAAATAAATGTGTAAAGGGATTTACAGAGGCGTTGCAGTTTTATTATTTTCGGTACTGTTTGCTCAGGCCGCAACTGCGAAGGTAGATTTCTATGTTTCGCCGTCGGGTGATGATTCGGCCTCCGG
>CBDURK010000124.1:0-7997 GCA_965369645.1 uncultured bacterium
GCATATTGCAACAGCAAATACGCAATCGGTGTTTCAAGCGGAACCGATGCTCTGCTTGTAAGCTTAATGGCTCTGGATATAAAACCGGGGGACGAAGTTATAACTACTCCTTTTACTTTTTTTGCCACGGCCGGTTCTATCGTCAGGCTGGGCGCAAAGCCGGTTTTTGTTGATGTTGACCGAGAATCTTTCAATATTGACCCATCCGCCATCGAACAAAAGATAACCGACAAAACTCGAGCAATCATTCCGGTCCATTTATTCGGACAAATAGCTCAGATGAAAGCAATTACGGAAATTGCCAAACGCCACAATCTTGCAGTTATCGAAGATGCCGCACAGGCAATAGGTGCGACCCAGGACGGTATCAAGGCGGGCAATTTTGGTGATTGCGGATGTTTTTCGTTTTACCCAACCAAGAATCTCGGCGGTTTCGGTGATGGCGGCCTGGTAATAACCAACAAAGAAGACCTCGCACAGAAAATCAGGGCCCTTCGCGACCACGGCCAAAATCCCAGATATTTTTACAAAGTTATCGGCGGCAACTTCCGTCTCGACGGCATCCAGGGGGCCGTTCTTACGGTCAAGCTCAGGTATCTCGACGGATGGAATGAAAAACGAAGGCAAAACGCCGCTCTTTACGACAGTCTTTTAGGCGATTCATCGGTAAAAACTCCTAAAATTAGTGCAGATAACGTTAGTATTTATCACCAATATACGATTACAACACCAGAAAGAGACAAGTTACAGCAATTCCTGGCCGAAAACAAGATAGGTTCGGCGATATTTTATCCAAAACCACTGCATCTGCAGGACTGCTTCAGCGACCTCGGATACAGGCCTGGTGACTTACCTATTACCGAACAACTTTGTAAAGAGGTTTTGTCGCTGCCGATTTATTCTGAACTCGCAACAGATCAGATTGAATATGTGGCAAAGACCATACGTAAATATTACAAAATGAGTTAGGACGAGTAAAATGCTGAAAGTGAGCGAAAATCCACCAATCATCTGGCCTCAGGTAGAATCGATGCGTGATTTTGAGGGTCAATGGTGGGTTGTACATACCAGACGCAGGAATGAAAAGGCCCTGGCCCAGGATTTAATAAGCAAAGATATCAGTTACTTTCTTCCGATGAGCTGGAAAGTCAGCCGTAAAAGCCGCAGAACGACACGTTCGTTCCTGCCCTTATTCAGCGGGTATTTGTTCTTTTGTGGTAAGGAGAGCGATCGAGTCGAACTACTGAAAACAAATCGTGTAGCCCACCTGATTGAAGTCGATAACCAGCAGAAATTGCTCGACGAACTCGTTAAAGTTAATCAGGCCCTTCAATCCGGTGCTCCACTGACCCCGCACAATTACATCAAGGAAGGGCAACGATGCCGTGTTATAGCAGGACCGTTAATCGGCCTGGAGGGTATTGTAGTCCGAAGCAACAATGCTATACGCCTGGTCCTGCAGATAGACATGCTCGGCCAGGCAGCAAGTGTTGAAATAGACGTCGATTTGATAGAGGTACTTGATTAAATGACCTTGTAATTTCATTGATGCTCTGCTTTTTCAACAAAAATGATTCTTATAAAGTGAAGTTGTAACTCGAACAGTCGGAGCTGAGAAGATGCAAATTTGCGTGGTTGGGATTGGATATGTCGGATTAGTAACGGCCGCCTGTCTTGCTGAGGCCGGCAACACTGTTGTGTGTGTGGACAATGACAGTGGGAAAATTACCCGTTTGAAAGATGGTGTAATACCCATTTATGAGGCGGGGCTGGCTGAAATAGTGAAACGCAACGAAAAGCTGGGCCGGCTTGAGTTTACCACAGATTTGAAATACGGTATTGACAATTCCCTTATCATCTTTCTTGCTGTCGGCACTCCGTCAGCCCAGGATGGTTCAGCCGACATATCGGCAATTCTTTCGGTCTCAGCCGATATTGCCGAGAATATGAGCGACTACCGCATTATTGCAACAAAAAGCACTGTTCCGGTAGGCACACATCGAAAAGTAATGGATATTATCAAATCGAAAACCAATACCCCATTTGACTATGTCAGTAATCCTGAATTCTTAAAAGAAGGCGCCGCTGTTGAAGATTTTATGAGGCCGGACAGGATAATCATCGGAACGACCAATCCGGAAGTTCATAAAACAATGAAACAACTGTACAGCCCTTTTATGCGAAAGAGCAGCCGAATACTGTTTATGGATCCTGTTTCGGCTGAAATGGCAAAGTACGCCGCCAATACAATGCTGGCAACGAGAATCTCATTTATGAATGAAATCTCGGTATTATGCGAGAAACTCGGCGCAGATATCGAACAGGTCCGACGGGCCCTCGGCAGTGATTCAAGGATTGGCTCGGCATTTCTTTTTCCGGGGGTCGGCTTTGGGGGCAGTTGCTTTCCAAAAGATATTCGGGCACTAATTCACACCGGCGAAGCCAACGGCGTTGAAATGACGATAGCCAGGTCGGTCCAGCAGGTAAACCTAAACCAGCAGGAGCGATTTGCAAAACGTATCACCGATTATTTCGCCGGCAGATACGACCAAACAACATTGGCCGTCTGGGGACTGGCATTTAAGGCAAAAACCAATGACGTAAGAGAATCACCTGCAATCCACTGCATAAAGAAATTCCTTGACTGTAAAATTAAGATAAGAGCTTACGACCCGGAAGCAGCCTCAGCGGCGAAGACCGCCTTAGATGGTAAAATCGAAACATTGGAGAATGGATACGATGCACTCGAAAACGCAGATGCACTCGTTATCTTCACCGACTGGCAGGAATTCCGAAACCCGGACTTAGGGCTTATCGCAACAAAACTTAAAAAAGCCGTCATCTTTGACGGCAGAAACCTCTACGATCCAAAGGTAGCTAAAACAGCCGGGTTCGAATATTACAGTATAGGAAGAGCCCCCATTTTATCGTAAGTTGCAAAAAGTAAGCCAGGTTAAAGGTAAAAGATTATGGGTATGGAAATTATTGTTAAAATTGTAGGCATACTTATCGTACTTATCGGAATCGTGTTTTTGCTCAAGCCCGGGGTAATGAAACGGCTGATGGAATTCATTAAAAAGGGCAAACGGGTGTATTTTGCAGGAGTAATAAGATTCACCTTAGCTATTATATTTCTGCTCGGAGCCAGTGAATGCTATCAAAAATGGATAATAGCCGCCTTTGGGATTCTTTTTTTGATATCAGGCCTTTTAATATTTATACTCGGGCCCGAAAAGATTAGAAAAATTTTGGAATGGTACCAAAAGCAGCCGGCATTAATTTTTCGAGTAATCGCCGTAATCGTTCTGGCTTGTGGAGCCGTTATTGTCTATTCCGCATAAGTCCGGCAAACCAATACGATAGACACGAATTGAAAAGGACAACATAAGTGCAGAAAGACACAGTATTAATAACGGGAGCCGCAGGCTTCATAGGCTCACACTTATGCGAACGTCTTCTTAACGAGGGCCTCTCAGTAGTCGGGGTTGATAACTTCGATGATTTTTATGACCCTCAGATTAAACGCGATAACATTAGCAACTGCCTTAAGAACAAGAATTTCCAGCTCATCGAAGCCGACATCCGCGACAAGACTGCCATGGAAAAAGCTCTCGGAGACGTCGAAATAATTGTCCATTTGGCCGCTAAAGCCGGCGTTCGGCCATCGATTGCTGAGCCGTTGCTGTATTCCGATGTCAATATTAACGGAACAATGGTATTGCTCGAAGCTGCAAATAAACATAAAGTCGGCAAATTCATCTTTGCCTCAAGTTCCAGCGTCTATGGGAACAACGAAAAAGTGCCATTTTCCGAAGACGATAACGTTGATTTCCCCATCTCGCCTTATGCGGCAACCAAAAAGGCCTGCGAGCTTATTTGTCACACCTATCATCATCTTTACGGAATCGACCTAACCTGCCTACGATTTTTCACCGTTTACGGCCCTCGTCAGAGGCCGGATCTGGCCATCCACAAATTTTCAAAGCTGATTGAGCAGGAAAAATCAATACCGGTTTATGGCGACGGCTCAATGATGCGAGATTTTACATATATCGACGACATAATTGACGGTATTATCGCAGCAATGAATAAATGTGAAGGCTTTAACATCTACAATCTCGGTGAATCACAGCCTATTACAGTTAACGATTTAATCAGTGCAATTGAAAAGGCGCTCGGTAAAACAGCAATCAGGGAATATCTTCCCCTCCAGCCGGGTGATGTCAATCGTACCTTTGCCGATATAACCAAAGCCGTTAAGGAACTCGGCTATAATCCTTCAACTCCAATTCCGGACGGTCTGGCAAAATTCACGGCTTGGTTGAGACAGGAAAAATAATTCATTTTAAGAAACATCAATTGCTGCAAGAAAACCAGACAATACGTTCGCCTTCCACTCTTAAGAATATTATTTATAATGCACTAACCAGCCATTTTTCCCCCTATGCAATTGCGATATTAGCAATAATACTTACCCTCTCGTCTCTTCAGGCAGGATTGGCCATAGACGATTATCACCATAAGCTTTTGATGATCGGCTCAGACAGTCCAATCAGACTTTTAGACTCACCTATTGACATGTTTAAGTTCTTTGACGGCGATCCGGAACGTACGACCGAAATAATGGATCACGGCTTCTTCCCATGGTGGACTGACAAGGATATCAAAGGGGCGTTCTGGAGACCTCTTGCTTCAATCACTCACTGGCTCGATTACATTCTTTGGCCGGACAGTCCCCTTCTTATGCATGTCCAAAGTGTCATGTGGTATGGTGCTCTTGCCGCAGCAGTTGCTTTTCTATACCGAAGATTTATTTCTGTTACCTGGATCGCGGGCTTAGCTGCACTGCTTTACGCTATTGACGATGCTCACGGCACCCCGGTTGGCTTCCTTGCAAATCGTAATGCCGTAATGGCCACATTGTTCGGAGTATTAACAATACTTATCCACGATAAATGGCGGCGGGGAAATCTGCGCATCGGTATAGTTGTAGGACCGGCACTTCTTGTGGCAAGTTTACTCTCAGCAGAAGCTGGAATAGCCACGTGCGCATATCTGTTTGCGTACGCGGTCTTTATTGACCGAGGAACCTTGCTCCGGCGGTTCACGGCCATGATTCCTTATGTTGCTGTGGTTGTAATCTGGCGGATTATATGGACTTATCAGGGTTACGGTGTTGAGGGTATGGGTGCCTATATTGATCCGCTGGGCACACCATTAAGGTATATCGTCGCAGTGAAAAACAGGGCGCCGTTTTTACTGCTTGGTCAGTGGGCACTACCACCAGCGGATATAACTATGATTTTTCCGTTGTACACAACTTTGTTTTGGCGCATCGGCCTTGTTTTTCTGGTACTATTGATTATAGCTCTAATTCCTCTGCTTTGGCTTCAGCGATCTACGCGATTTTGGGCAACGGGGATGATTCTGTCTGTCCTTCCGATCTGTGCAACTTTTCCTTCCGACCGTCTTCTTATGTTTGTCGGTATTGGAGCAATGGCTCTCGTTGCCCATTTTATCTATTTTGTCTTTGGCAAAACCGAAGGGCAACTGAAACGTACTTTTTGGCGAATCCCGGCTCTTGTGCTTGCCGGTATATTTATCATAATTCACCTTATCATTGCTCCACTGGCTTTACCGGTTCGTGCAGCTCACGCCATGATACCCAAAAAATACTCAGATAAACTTATGTTAACCAAAGGACTGGACGAATCCGTGAAAAGTCAGGACCTTATTATCGTAAATCCACCAATAACATTCCTTATACTGCAATCTCCCATGATGTGGGAATGTAATAATCAGCCGATGCCCCGTCATTTAAGAATTCTGACCTCAAGCTTATTTCAACCGGTCGAAATCTACCGTCCGGATGCAAAAACTCTGATAGTAAGACCAGTATATGGTTTTTACGCATATGTTTTAGATGCATTATTTCGCAATAAACAAAACCCGTTCACTGTTGGCGATCGAGTCGAATTGACAGGAATGACTGTTGAAATACGAGAAGTAACAAATAACGGACAAGTTGTCGATGCCGCCTTTATTTTCTCCGTAGCTCTCGAAGACCCTTCTCTGCGATGGCTCCAGTATAAAGATGAGGCATTCGTACCATTCACACCACCTGCTGTCGGCCAAAAAATTGCCATGCCGGGTGGAAACCTGTTCCGCAAATAAAAGAAAATACGAATCTCGGAGCAGTCGGAGCAGGATGATAATAGTTTGAGATATCAGGCTGATTTTTTATATTACCGAAATAGAATTGAAAATCGTCAGGGTATATACTATTATTTGTCACGCCAGAGCCACAGAAACTTATTTTTCAAAGTGCACAGATATAGATTTGTAGGAGATTTACTAAATGACAGACAAAAAAGAGGATTTGGCGAGTTCCGGTGATTATTCCGAATTGGAGAAAATTCTTCCACAGGATTACAGTTCTCTACTGAATCCGAAGGAAACCCAGCTTGCCATCTTCGCCGCCAAAGACTACATTGAGGAAAACCTCTGCAAGGAGTTAAATCTCATCCGCGTGACCGTCCCTCTTATTGTGGACGTTGAGAGCGGCGTCAACGATATGCTCGACCGCGACGGCTCAAAAACTCCGATCGGCTTCCATATATCAAATGACAACGATAAAAATCCTGTAGATGCTCAGGTCGTCCAGGCCGCTACAAAGTGGAAACGTATGGCCCTGAAGCAATTCGGAATTGCTCCTGGCGAGGGCCTACTTACCGATATGCGTGCCATACGCAAGGATGAATTGCTCGACCACGACCACAGTATTTATGTTGACCAGTGGGACTGGGAACTCGCAATAAATGAAGAGCAGCGTAATCTGAAATTGCTCAAGGAAGTAGTACAGAAAATCTGGAAGGTCTTAAAGGGGGCAGAGAACCACGTTCAGAAGCTCTTTCCTCAATTGAAAACCGACAAATACCCCAATTTGCCAGAAGAAATAACCTTTATCCATGCAGAGGACCTGCTGGAAAAATTCCCAGATCTGCCGAACAGTCAGCGTGAGGCGAAGATTTTACAGGAATACCCCGCCATCTTCCTCTATGGTATCGGCTGGATCCTCAAGAATGAGAAACCGCACGAAATGAGAGCCGCAGACTACGACGACTGGGTAACGGAAACCACATCCGAAGACGGCCGACCAATGCACGGGCTCAATGGTGATATTCTCGTCTGGAATTCCGTAACCAAATACCGGCACGAACTTAGCTCTATGGGCATCCGCGTTAATCCCGAAACGCTCAAAATTCAACTCGAACTTTCAGGACAGCAGGACTTTCTGCATTTCCCCTACCATCAGGCCATCGTCAACAATGAAATTCCCCTCAGTATCGGCGGGGGGATAGGCCAATCACGTACTTTCATGCTTCTGCTAAAAAAGGCCCATATCGGTGAGGTCAGCGCAACCGTGTGGCCAAGAATATTAAAGAACATTTGCAAAAAGAAAAATATCCATGTAATAGAATAGAGAAAGACATTCTTCTATTGTCTTAGCCTTGAAACCTATATATTGCTATATATTGCCAAATAGATTCCTATAAAAAACGTAAAGTTTCAATGGAGATTAAGTTATGGAAGACCAAAAACCTAATGACCTGAACACGGGCAATACCGAGAAGCCAAAATCGATCAATCCTCCCAAATTCGCTCATAAGCTGCCTGCCGCAGGTTGGGGGCTGTTCTTCATTTGGATAGGAATTGCCATGCTCTTGAAACTTGGCACCGGTGTAATCCTGCTCGGCATTGGAACCATTACCCTTCTGGTGCAGGTAGCCCGTAAATATTTGAATATGAGGCTCGAAATCTTCTATGTTGTTATAGGCCTGCTTTTTATGATAGGGGGCTTCTGGGAAAATTACAAACCGGACTTTCCTTTGATACCCGTGTTTCTGATCGTCGTGGGTACAGGTCTGCTCCTTTCTTTCATTAAGCAGATTATCAGTAAATAACTTTTTCGCAACTTAGGCTAAAACCCATACAAC
>CBDURK010000125.1:0-7992 GCA_965369645.1 uncultured bacterium
CCATCATCGGCTCTCCGCCCGAACTCTAATCGAATCCATGGCGTTTATTACAACTTTATTTACTACATATCTTCAGGAGAATTCTATCTTAAAGCCTTACTCGTATCTTTTTGGTTTTATCAGGCGGAAGGCTTTGGATACCTTCGAGAGTTTTCATCTTATCTGTACCAGGTTCGCCGACTTTGATTGTATATTTACCCTTCTTGAAGACTTTGGGCTTGAAAGAAGTCCCGTTGATGCGAAGGGTGTAGATTATTTCATCGTTCGACTCGTCAATGACCTGTACAACTGGATTTCTCATACCCCTGACTGTAATAGTCGGCAGATAAGCCGCGGCCTTACGCCCATAGTTGTCCTCTTGTTTGATGGTCATGGGCCATCCGGGATATTGCTTGGTATTTGAGTTTGTGATATCTACATTCCTGGGCCAGCATTCGATTGTGATTTCTCTTTTCTTCTTATTGAATTTAACGATTCCGAATCCGGCCGCACGTGTTGTCAGCTTCTGCCCGCCGTTCGGTTTCGGACTCGGATTGGCGACAGCTAAGCACGTTACTTTATTTCCAAAACCATCTAAGAATTCCCCCGTATATTCCGGCCTACCTGGTTCGCGATTCTTACCCGGCTCAAGCGGCCTCCACCACCGCAAATACAGATTCGCAATCGACGGAACGCAGAACGAATAGCACGAGTCGTTCCAGTTATCTATACCGTGATGAAAGATTGTTGCTAAGTGCTGGTCGCCCGCAATATGTATGGCAAAAGCCCTGCGTATCTCGGCGATTGCTTTATTACGCCCCGTTTGAGGCCAGCCGTTCGAGTCCATATCGGCGTGCAGCCGGTTACCCGTCTTACCGTGAATATGTGCGCCCCCGCAAAAGATTGTTTGCGACAGTACAGCCTTCATATCTGCACCACGCCAGTCGGTTCCCCACTGACGCAGGAAATTCAACTGGCGTTCACCTAATAATATAGCCCCTGGTACGTCCACACTCTTTGGATCATAAGTAGAATCCAGAATATGGTCAGGCCGAGGCCCGCGTTTGGGAACAAGTCCGCTCGGGCCTGACTTGAACTTCCTGTCCTCGATAATGGCGAAGTTTATTCCGCCTACGGTCAGGGAAGTATAATAAACTCCGATACCACGTTCTATTGGAGTGGGATCATAAGGGTCGGGCAGATGGCTGGTTTGA
Source organism: uncultured bacterium (assembly GCA_965369645.1). Taxonomy (GTDB): domain Bacteria; phylum Planctomycetota; class Phycisphaerae; order Sedimentisphaerales; family Anaerobacaceae; genus NIOZ-UU13. The sequence continues at coordinate 1,194 of CBDURK010000125.1, forward strand.
GCCTGCTCAACTTCTTTAACGTACTCAAGCGGGGCGGCATAACCGCCGTCATGGCCGGCGCGGGTATGTGATAGCCTTCCTCCGGCGCCCCATAAATTAGCCTGACCAACGTCATGGTCATCGGGTATTGTAACCGTCGGTGTAATACGAATAATATCTCCGAAGTCTCTGCCGAATTTGAGCCAGGCGGCATAATGCCTGTTGTGGTCATAGACCTGGTCTCCGGAGAAAAACAGAAGGTCGGGCTTGATCTTTTTAAGGTTCTCAACGATATCGGTTTTAGGTATGTCACCGCCGTGACCGGTTTTTATTGAATTACCCGTAAATGCAGCAACGACGATTGTATTTTTGTTAACCGGGTCTTTGCGGATGATACCGGTGTAATAGGCGTTCGAGCCGTGGGCAACACGATATTCAATATCTTTTGTCATGTCCCAGTTCTCAACTCGGAAAACAGCCGTCCAGCCCCTTTCGACAACCTGTGCCTTGGCTATTTGTTTCCAGCTTCCCGACTGTTTGGTTTCGAGCCGGACAGTTCTGTCTTCACCTTCCCTAAGCGGATACAACTGAGCCGTCATCTTCATAATATTGTTGTGAACCGTATAAAGTGCAAAGCAAATAACTTTATCTCTTGAAACTTCCGGAATATTCAGAAGTTGAGCGTTGGCTGTACTCAACAACAGGATGGTAACTATAGCTGCCGTGAACACTCTTGTTTTAGTTAAGTTCATTTTTGTCCCTTTCCCGAATATATTGCTTTGGCCTTTATTTTCAAATCCTGGCGATAAATTATCAGTCTTGAATCAGGTACGGCTGTTCCGGAAGCTCGCGTATCCAGATATTACGAAAGCACATAGGGTTGCCATGGTCCTGGAGTTTTATATGTCCCTTCTCGTGAGGCCTGCCGTACCGGGCCTTTCTCTTATGTGAAGTGGTTCCCTCGATTTCAAGGTTATTATGAACAACAACGCCATTGTGAATCACTGTAATCCGTGCCTTGCGAATGCACTTGCCGCTTTCATCGAATAGCGGGCGAAGGAAGCTGATGTCATAGCTTTGCCATTTGCCGGCCTTTCGACAGGCATTCACCATCGGAGGATTCTGGCCGTAAATCGCTGACGCCTGGCCGTCTGCGTATGTCCTGTTGGTTTTGTAGTTGTCATCCGTATAGGAATCGAGCACCTGAACTTCGTACCTGTCCATAAAGGTCACGCCGCTGTTGCTGCGCTTCTGGCCGATTATCTTGGGATCAAGACCCGTAGGTGTACGCCACTCGATATGCAATTGGCAATTACCGAATTCTTTTACTGTATGAATGCCACCGGCCTTTTTGGGTACCTCCATATAGTCATTATCGATTATTTTCCATTTTGCCTTGCCGCCCTTATCACTTTCCCATTCTGAAAGATTTGGGTTTTTCTTGCCGAATAAAACAATAGCATCCGATGGCGGTTGGCCGAATCGTCTGGCGGGATCGATAACCGGCGGATTCTGACGCTCCATATCATGTATAGCGTACTTCTTAACTTCAATTGCAGCATAGCTGCTTACGCCTAAAACCGTTGCCACTAAAAGCAGACAAATGACAATCTTAATCGCGTTTATACTCTTTTTCATAATTAGCTCCTCTGATTTGGCTGTTACTCGAAATTCTCCTCAATTGGTTGCTATTCGGCAACATTGCCGAACACCGAACCGATATAATACCAGTATCAGCCTCCGAGAACCACTTTATTTTCTCTTTTCTTGAATAGTTCGGAACAGTCTTGGATTAATAATCAAAGAACATGACGGCAAAAAAATCAGCAAGCTTTCATAACTTGCTGATTTAAAATCCATCAATATAAAGTAGTCTCAAAGCTCCTGATTCAACGGTTCATTACCTTTTGACGTATAATGTTTTCGAGTTTCTCGATGTCCTCTCGCAAACGGCCGACTTCATCTCTCAGCATCTCAACCTGGCTTTCCAAACCTTCTTTGTGCTCCTTTTTCTCTCGATGCTCAATTCTCTCCGCAAAATGACGTTTCAATTGTTCGGCTTCCCTAAAGATAGCTACCGCTTTGTCGTGCTTGCCGGCCTCTTTCGCCTCTCTGGCAAGAGCGTGAAGGTTCTCGATTTCCCTCTCCATATCATGGGCTTTCTTTCGACGAATGATTTTGCCAATTTCCATAGTTGATTTGTGGGCTTCTTCGCGTGCTTCTTCGCGGAGTTCGTCTGCCTTATCTTGATGGCCTTCTCGCTCGGCATTCTCAGCAGCTTCCTCGAGTTCGGCAACTCTATGATGCATCTCTTTCAAATGTTTGCCGATTTCTCGATGTTCAATTTCGCGTTCCACCGCACGTTCGAGTTCTTCAGACTCGGTCCACAGTTCTCTTGCGTGTTCTTTCTCGCCGCGCTCTTCGACCTCTTCAGCCATACGCCGCAGGTGCTCAATACGTTCCTTGGTTTCATGAATCCTTCTTTCCTCGTTTTCCCTTAGATGCGCATGAATCTCCTCGGCTATCCTCTCAGCCTTTTCGTGAAGTTCGCCGGCCTCGTCGTGATGCCCTTCTTGCTCGGCATGCTCGGCGGCCTCTTTGAACTCGGCAATTTTGTGATGCATCTTTTCAATATGCTCGGCCATCTCCATTTCTTCGAATCCGCGCTCTACTTCTCGTTCAAGCTCCTCTGCTTCGGCCAAAAGACGTTTCGCATTTTCTTCATGCTCACGCGCCATCGCACAAAGCTCCTCGATACGCTCTCTTGCCTCCAGGAACTTCTGCAGTGGTTCCTTTTCTCCACGGTCGATGAAACCATCCCGGTTTCGGTCGAACCGTTTCTGCGCCTTGTTCTCGACAGGAATCCTGCCCTCAGCAGCGGATACTACGGCTAAAACAAACACGCACACCATAGAAAGAATAAATAATTTTTTCCACATGTCATTTACCTCCAATCTTAACTAAGGCTTGCATTTTAAAACCTTTGAAGTCAATAAAGAATTAAAGCCGCAATCCGGCTCCATATATATTTTGCTATCAAGTATATTATACAACTTCCACGAGAATCTATAAGATAATTCTTTCTTTTTGCAGGTCGAATCGTGCGACTTTGCCCTGATGCAAACCGAGCATACCCATGTGCAATGGCGTTTGCACGTGATACGCTAAATCCATTGGGCTTAGAGTCCGCTTCTGACGGCTCCGGCAGCAGTCGAGGAATTTTCCCCAGTACCCGACAAAGTCTTCCCCATGCTCGATTGCAAAACGCTGTGGCTTCTTATTGGAACCCTCGGCGGGTATAAAAACTATTTCGTTCTTTTCGATTGTGAGTGTGCCTTCCCATCCGCGAATTATGGGAATCCGCTGTCCTGAACCTCGGCTTCCGGTGCCGGGATAGTTATTGGCCTGTGTTCCAAGCACGGCCACCGTAATTTTCTCAGGATATTCTATGAGCATATTAAACGTATCGGGAATCTCACGCTCCTGATAGCGTAACATTCCGCCCGTCGCAACCACTGTGCTTGGCATTCCAACTCCAAGCATAGATACCACAGGCGTCAGGCTGTGTGGAAATAAATCGGTCGAAGGCCCGCCCGCATAATCCTCATACATCCGCCAGCGGAAGTAGCGGCTAACGTCGAAAGGCCGCTTGGGCGAATCGCCGAGAAATGCATTCCAGTCCAGATCAGAACCGTCTTTGGCGTTGGGATTGTCAATTGGCATACCTCGCTCTCCCCAGTCGCCGACACGGAAATAACCGCACTCGGCGTGGACAGGCTGGCCGATAAGTCCGTCTTCAATAAGCTTTTTCATTTGCCACCATGCTGAGTCGTACATCCCCTGGGACCCGAGTTGAAAGACCTGCCCACTTTTTTTCACCTCTGCCGCCAGTCGTTTGGTCAGCTCGAATTGCCGCCAGTGTGTCACCGGTTTTTCGCAGTAAACATCTTTACCCGCTCGAACTGCGTCAATCGCCTGATAGCCGTGTTGGTGGTCGGGCGTGGCGATGCAGACCACATCGACATTTGAATCGGCAAGCAGCTCGCGATAGTCTGAATAACCTTTGGCCTTGTACCCTTCCATAACTTTTTTCATTCGGTCTCGATAAGCGTCACAGGCCGCGACAATTTCCACATTTCCGTACTTGTTCTTCAGGTAATGCACGGCCTTAAGGTGGGCCTGGCTACGACCGCCGCACCCGATAAAGCCAACTCCAATACGCTCATTGGCACTCCTGCCCAATGCACGTTTCGCAGATGTACCCGCTACTGTAACCGTTGCCGCGGCTGCTCCGGCCCGGCTAATGAATTGCCGGCGTGTCAGGCTGTAATCTGTCTTGTCCTGTGATTGTGCTTTATTATGCATAACTTTCTCCTCAATTAATTTTATGATTACTTGCTATTGATCCACCATTTATAAGCATTTTCGATCTGTTCGTTTTTAACTCTATTGTCCCACACAGCAATAGCATACCGTAATTCCAGCGGTTTACCCGATAAAACTTTCAACGATTCTCTGTGCAGATTCAACGTAGCTGAAAGATAGGCAAACGGCTTGGTCATAGTAAACCACTGTGTCGGATGACGCAAATTATCCGGATGGCCGAACATTGCTACCGTAACAATCTTGCCGTTAGCTTTGGCGGTATAAGCGCACCAGTCTGCTCGCACCAGCTTTTCACTGCCACGCACGACTTCGCCGATTTTTCCTTCGGCGTTACGGAACTCGCCGCCGGTATCCATCGATTCTACAAAACGCATACCCAAACCAAAGTAATGTGAGCCTGTGAGCGTTACCGAATCTTTACTCGAAGGGACGGCAAATCTGGATTGCCAGCTTAAAATCGTGGCCTTAAAGTCATCAGGTTGACAGACTTTAATTGTCCGTTGTTCCTTGAGCATTAATTCCTGATTGCTGGGATTGCCACAGTTGAGTTGTTCCGTAAAACCTGCGCTGGGCACATTACCTTGCTTACCGATCCTTATATTGGCGAAAGATCGGTGCGATTGTCGTCCCGGTGCCTGCTGCTCTTCCCAGAAGTTTACACCATCGACGGCAATTGCGTACATCAGTGCGTGATGATGTAGATGGTCGGCGGGCGCATCACGCAGAACGTTTACCCCCTTTGGCGAAAATAGCTCTGGTACACATGGCTTAAAAGGCACATTATCGTAATTGTATCGCATTAAGATACGCGAGCCTGTGTGTGCGGATACTACATTTTCTTCCATCGTAATCTGCATAGGATTTTCCGCGAATACCGGATTGATGACAGATAAAAAACCGGTAATCAACAGAATAATGATGGCAATACTTTTGGGTTTTTCCATAACCGCTTCTCCTTCAATTATTTTTTAACGGATTTGCTTTGGCCCATCTGATTTGTCCCATTGGTAGTGCCACATAGCCATATATTCAGGGCCTGGCAGGAATTTGTCATTCGTCTTTGTGAGCTTTTCAAATAATAACTTTTCCAGTTTTCGCTGAATTTGTGAATACTCTGGATTATTACACAGATTTTTCAGTTGATATGGATCCGCCTGATTGTCATAAAGCAGCCAAGGGGCTTTAATGTCTCGCACATAAGTATATCGCCGCGTCCGAACCCCGCGATATTCCCGGCCGCCTTTTTTGTAGCCCCATTGATGAAACGGTACCGGGCACATGATCAAAGCCGCATCGTTATCAGGCGGCTCTGTCCCTTCAATAACACCGGAAAAATCCCTGCCCTCGACCGATTTGGGAATAGCAACACCGCTCAAGCCAAGCAGAGTCGGCATAATATCCGGTGTATTAATCGGCATATCAATCTTCCTGCCTCTTTTTCCATGTACTACAGGATATCGCAATAAAAACGGAATCCTGACCGACTCTTCCCATGGTTTTTGTTTTTTTGTATGACCGTGAGATCGCAGCATGTCACCATGGTCGGAGGTAAAGACAAAAATAGTATTTTCTTCGATGCCGCATTCTTTTATCGTCTCAAGAATATCTCTTGTGCAGTCATCCAGTGCTGCGATATGGGCGTAATAACCGGCCAGTTCTTCCCGGGCCTTTTTCTTTAGTGGCTCAGGAACATTTGGATGAAGGTTAATTTTATCTGCCGAGAACATCTTTCGATATTTCTCAGGCGCTGTTTGATATGGAGCATGTGGGGGCCCCCACGACAGAAACAGAATAAAAGGTGTTTTGTTTGCATGCTGCCGGATGTATTTTTGAGCTTCGCGGGTCTGAGCGATGGCATCATAACCGTCCCAGTATTGTTTGACGTCTGTTTCGCCGTAGTAAAGTGATTTATTATAGTTATGTGTGCATTCACAGACCTTCCAGAATTTAAAGCCCTGTCTTCTTTCTTCGGGTATGAAAGAACTCCTGCCGTGGCCGTCGATATGCCACTTGCCGATATAGCCTGTTTCGTAACCGGCCTTGCTGTAAACCTTGCCCATAGTCGTCGCATCGGGATCAAGGGGCTTATCGTTATAAAAGAGGCCGTGCGTTAGCCAGTACTGTCCGGTTATCAGGCTCGCGCGATACGGAGTGCACACCGGACAGCCTGATACGGCATTTGTGAAATTTATGCTTTCTTTCGCAAGATTATCTAAGCAGGGCGTTTGAGCATTCGGGTCGCCGGCATAACCGGTTGCCTGTGCTCTCCATTGGTCAGCGAAAATAAATACAAGATTCGGTTTTCGTGCGGATTTTGTACCGGTAAATTGTGCACCGGAACATCCGGCCAAATCTGAGCCTAAGAAAACCGAAGCTGCTCCAAGTCCGGCTCTCTGTAAAAACTCCCTTCTTTTAATACTTCCATTTTTCATAT